>JAEUIF010000709.1 GCA_016795185.1 Planctomycetia bacterium
TGCGCTTCGAGGGCCGCGATGCGGCGGTCGCGCGTTTGGCAGCCAGGGCAGGGTGGCGGAGTGTCCATGTCCGGGGCAGTTTACGCGGCGCGCAGCTGAACGGCCAGCCACTGGCAGCTGCTACGCGGTAACCAGGTACGACCAAGGTAACGCTTAGTTCAGGCTCCTCCCTGCGGCTTCCGGCCCCGGAGCAGGCCCCAGGCAACCAGGTCCACCTGGAACAAGGCGCCGCGCGGGTGCATGCCGCCTTGCATGCGGCGCAGCCACCCCTGATCGTGACGACGGACCACGCACGCCTCGTCGCCCAGGCGACCCGCTTTCGCCTGTACCGGGAGGAGAAGGCTTCGCGCGTCGAGCTGGAGGAAGGCAAGCTCCGGCTGGAAGGGCGAGACGGCCTGCACCCGGTGGAAGTGGCCGAACGATTGTTCGTCGTCGCCACTGACGAGCCGGCTCCGGTGCTGCCGCAGCCGTTGCCCGTCGGGCAGTGCCGGTTGCGGCACACGTTCCTGGGGGCCGGCGAGGCGGTAGCGCTGTCCGCGGACGGACGGCGCGTTGTCGCCGGCATCGGGGGGCGTGATTTTCGGGCCTGGGACACAGCCGACGGCAAGCCGGTAGGGGCCGCGCTGGGCCAGGGCAACGCGGAGAGGCCGAGCGAACTGAGCTTCACCGGCTCGGCGGACACGGTCGTCTCCTTGGGCAACATGGGTACCGCCAGCCTGTGGAAACTGACCGACCCGCGGGCCAGCCAGACCCGCCTCCGGGACCAGGACCTGCGGTGCGCCGCGGTTTCCGGGGACGGCCGTTGGCTGGCCCAGTGCCTGAGGACGGGCGAAATCACCGTCTGGGAAGTCGACGCCCAGGCTCCGAGCTTGTCGCTCCGCCAAACCCTCACAGGCAAGGCGGTCCGGCTGGCGCTGTCGAGCGGCGGACGCCAGCTTGTTGTGGGGCAATGGGGGGACGGCAACACGGTGAAGGTCTGGGGGTGCAAGCTGCCGTGAGGTCTGGCGAAGCTTGTTGGTTTGGCCTTTAGCTGGGTACTGAAAAAATGCATGCAAATAGTTGATATCTGAATTTTGCAATATATCCACCACCTCAGAGGTCCACCTGCCGCGGGCCCCGCCCACTGGCAGGCGATCTTGCTGCCTGTAGATGACACGCCGGCGGGCCGCCCCACGGGCGTTGCCGTCAGGTGTCAGCTTGAGGAGTTGGTGCTGGGCAAGTAAGGCCAACATTCTGGATGACGGAAAGTCGCTCCGCAATGCCACGAGTCCAGTGTCCAGCCTGGCCATACACGGAAGGACAACAGTCCGCTCTTCACGCTCTGACAGCAGGGGCAGATGGAGCAGTGCTGGTTGAGAAGCCTGGTCTACTCATCCGCTTCCTCCGGTGGCCCATTCTGCCACTGTCGCACGCGCCGCAGCTTGAGGTAGCCAGTGCCCTGACCCAGGCCGCAGTGATCGCACAGGAATCCGAGCCCTTCACCCGAGCTGCCACAAACCTCGCCGTGCAGGCCGCAGAACGGGCACCGCAGGCGCAGGCCGCAGAAGAGCAGCAGGATGGCCAGAACGGCGCCGGTGACGCCAAGCGTGACCATGCCCACCAGGACGACGTTCGCTGCGAGCGTCGGCGGCACGTCAAGCAACCAGCCTACGACTGGCACGAGAATCAGGGCAGGAACGCCGGCGAAGCAGAGGTAGTACCAGACGCGGAAGAACATGGTCATCACGCTATACGTGGTGGTGCCGATGCCATACCCAGTAACGGAGTAGGCAGTCTTGTCAGGCAATTCGCAATTGAGCTACGGGTCTTGGGCTGCCTGACATTGTCGCACGGCTCGGCACCTTCGACTGCTTTTGGCATTCACTACGGTTCCGACAATGAGGTCAACTGCCCCTGGGAAATTGCCAGGGAAATTGATAGACCAGGGATATTCTGGAGAGTTCTGAGACTGTGGAAGTGGTTCTCTAGTAAGGATTTGCGTGTAGACATTGCAACTTCTCAATAACTCTGGGTCGGCGCGCAATCCAAGGCAAAGGGGCGAAGCGCGCCCACGGCTGGGTGGTCAGGCCAGAGCGGCTTGGCGGGCTTTGGCACGCTGGCGGATCATGTCGGCCAGGCGGGCGATTCGACCCAAGCCGCGAACGCGATCTTGCAGATAGTCCCAGAAGCGCGCGCCCAACTTGCGGCAGGTCTTCTTCAAGCTGGCAAACGTGTCCCGGCATCGTCGGCCGCTAGCGCTGCGCGTGCTGCCTCTGATCTTCCGCTTCGTCACGTACTCGCGAATGTCCGATTCCGAAGCATTATTGTGCAGGGGCACCTCCGGCCGCTCCAGCACGCGGAGCAGGTCGGTGCGGTGTGCCCGCATCTCCTTCAGCACCCCCTGGATGCTGGGGTAGCCGCTCTGCTGTTCGACCAGGGCGTCGAAGCGGGCCTCCAGGAGCGGTTTCTGTGCGGCGTCCGGCTGCTCCCGGTAAGCTTTCAGGTCGCGGTACAGCTCCCAGATCTGCTGGCGGATCTTCTCGATGGCCGCTCGGTGTTCGTCATTGTGCGGCACCAGCTTGGCCAGCGGCCGTTCCGCGTGAATCCAGCAGGACGCATGCTGCCACAGGTCGAACTGTGGCGCACCGTCGCTGAGGATCACCAACTCCCGCGACACGCCGCGCTCGAGCAGGCCGCCCAGGAGCGCCCCCTCGGTGGCGATGCGTACATGGCGTTCGTCGTCGATGGTCCGTTCCGTCAGCCGGGCCTGCCAGGCGGCAGCGGCGGCAAACTGGAGCGGACCGGAGGTCAGCTTCTGGACCACGGCCGCGGCCAGCTTCTGCCGCTCCCCGTAGGCCCGCATGGTTTCGTTGATGGCATAGGTACACGAGCCGCCTTGCAAGACCTGCAAAAAGTTCAAGCGGCTTTTGCAGGCAGTGCTCTCGAAATAGGCAAACAACTCGTGGCTGCTCACCGTGCAATAGCCGTTTTTTCCCTGGTGGCGGGCCCCGGTGTCATCGGTGCCAATGTACGACGCCGTTTCCAGCCCGGCCGTCAGCAGTTCGGCCTGCTCCTGATGAAAGGCGTCGTGGTTCTCCGTCAGGATGCGGCTGAGTTGGCCGGCCGAGATGTTGATGCCGAAATCGTGCAGTTGCTCCGGCAGGAGCGGCTGCGTGACGCGGGCGTGGTAGTACTGCTCCAGGATGTAGCAGATCAGGCCGGGACCGAAATGACTCTGGATGTCGGCCGGCAAGGGGGCCAGCACAGAACCACCGGTCGGCAGTTCATAGCGGGTCCGCAGGTAGCGGGTGTTCTCGCTTTCGATCTTCAGTTCCTGGACCACGAACGGTTCGTAACCTTTGAAGACGGCGCCTGCGGGCAGGTCTGGCGGGTGCAACGGCACTTCTTGGTGAATGGTGAGTTCGGCGTTCTTTGACCGCTTCTGCGAACCAGGGCGCTTCGCGCCTTCGACCCGCGGACGCGGTGCGGGCGACTCCAACTGGCTGGGCTTGATCTGCGGCTTGGGCTTCTGGCCTTTGAGGATCGCGATCTCGGCACGCAACTGCTGGACCGTTCCTTCCAGCTCCGCTACTCGGTCCTGCAACTGACGGATCACGCCCAGCAACGCCTCGACCAGCGGCGTCCGTTCCTCAGCCGGAATCTCGGGAAGCGCCATCTTCATGCTTCCCAGGCTAACCAATTCCCCCTTTTTCAGCTGCGCCAGTTTCCAGGGTTATTGAGAAGTTACTGGCGTTTCAAGTTAATCAAAGCGTCCAGTGCTTTCGTGATCCTGCCCTCCGTTGCTTGTACTGGCGACCCCGCTGACGCAATACGCCCGGTAATTTAGGTCGCAGCAACTGGCCGTGACCCAGCTACCTGAACCCGTAGCAGAGCATCCAGAACGCTCGGCGCGTCCGGTGCCGGTAGCGGCGGGGCGGCCATGGTCCATGAAATGGGAGCAGATGCGGGTGGCTGAAGGGTCGGCAATTGCGAGGTGCAAGTCTCAATCAATGCTGCCAGAGCACCTGGAGACGACGGTGGCAATCGCCGGATTTGCAGGCGCTTTCTGACGTTTTTTCGGCAGTGACACTCCCGCACGCTTGAGTCCTCAAACGTGCGGGAGTGTCACTGCCGAGAAATTCACGGCCCTCCCTGCCGGCTCAGATAACGCAGCAGGTCGGCCGTTTGCTGGATATCGATCTGTTGTTCCAGTCCTTCCGGCATCAGCGATTGGCCGCTGGGCGTCAGTTCCTCGATCTGGCTGCGGAGCACGATGTCCTCGGCACCTTCCGCACGGCGGAGCGTCACGCTGGCAGCCGTTTCGGCGGCCAGGATGCCGGTCAGTACCCGGCCATCCTTGGTCGCCAACGTGTAGCTGATGTAGTTGGACGGCACCTCGCGATTCGGGTCGAGGATGGCGACCAGCAGCGCGTCCGGCGCGCGGTTCTGGATGCTGTTCAGGTCCGGCCCCACCGAGCGGCCCTCCTTGCCGAAGCGGTGACAGGCGGCGCACGTCTTCGCGAACACCTTCTCGCCCCGCAGCGGGTCGCCGGCAAGTTTCAGGGCCTCCTGGTAGCGGTCGAGCACCGCCTTGCGACTGGGCGTCGCCTGGTTGCCGATCAACCTCTCGGCCCGCTCCCGAATGGCTGCCATCGGGTGCTTGAGCAGGCGCTGGCGGCGCTCCGGGCCCAAGTCGGCCAGCGGGACCACCTTCTTGCCCACCGCGTCCAGGAGTAACGGCAACCGGGCCTCCTCGCGGAAGATTGCTTCCAACATTTCATTGTGGCAGCGCGGACTGACGCCGGGCCAGCGGTCGAGCAGCAAACGGGCGACTGCCTCGCCGCGCTGCGCCCCCAGCGACTGGATGGCGGCCAGTTGCACCTCCGGCGGTTGACTGGCGACCAGTAACTCGGCCAGCGGCTGGCGGACCGCCTCGGCACGTCCGTGCCGGAGCAGGCGCACCGCACTGACCCGCTCCGCCAACGGTTGCTGGTCGTCGGCCGCGGTCTTGCCGGCTTCCGCGAGCAACTGGGCGAACAGGCCGGCTGCCGGCTTCAGTTCACCGTCGGCAAGGACTTCCTGGAGAGAGCCGCCCGCGCGGGCCAGCGCGTCGGCCAGGCCCAGGAGGATGCCGCGCTGCCACTCCGGGCGGTCGGCCAGGGGAGGCTGAGCCACCGCCCGCAGCACCACCGCCATGTCGGCAGGTCGCCTGCGTGCCGCCGCCAGCGCCGCGAGCTGGCTGAGGCAGGTTGCCGCGGCCGGTGAGTCGCTGAAACGCTGGTCCTGGAGCAACATCCTGAACAGGGCCGCTTCCCGTGCCGCCACCGAACTGAGCACCGCGTGCGGAATCCAGCGATCGGCCGCGTCACGGGTCAGTACCCGAGCCAGTGCGGTCAGCGCCGCGTCATCGTCCGCGATCTCGCCCAGGGTCAATGCCGCCTGGAAACGGAGGCGCGGTTCAGCATCACCGGCCAGGGTGATGACGCGCTGCCGCAAGTCTTTGCTCGCTAGCCGGCCCTCGGCGAGTCGAATGGCATGTTCGCGCACGGCCGGATGCGGGTCGTCCAGCGCCTGCCGCAACGTGGCGTCGTCCAGCGCCTGCAAACCGTGGAGTGACCACAGCGCGTGCAACCGAGTCTGCGGCAGTCGGGCGGTGACGGCGAGTTTCCGCAGCAGTTCGGCCGCCGTTTTGTCTTGCCGCTCGAAGAGCAGTCGTTGGGCCGTCTCGCGCCACCAGCTGTCCGGATGTTCCAGTTTGCCCACCAGTTCGGCCGTGCTCGCCTTGCTGAGCGCGGGGGCCTCCGGCCGACGCTGTCCCTCCGGCACGATGCGGTAAATGCGGCCGCGATTCCGGCCGTTCGTCACGTCAATGATCTTGAGGATGTCGTCGGGGATGGCGCTGGGGTCCTCGATCACCTCGCGGTACATATCGCAGACGTAGAGACAGCCGTCCGGACCGTTGGCCACGTTGACCGGCCGGAACCAGTTGTCCGTCGAGGCCAGGAACTCGCGGTCCTCGACCACGGCGGTGGCCCGGAAGGTGACGCCATCGGGCTCGACTTTCAGGCGGACAACCAGATTGCCTGCCGGCTCGGCCGTGAAGCTGTTGCCGCGAAATTCCTCCGGGAACGCCGTGCCGCGATAGATGCAGCAGCCGGCGCCGCCCGTGACAAAGCCGCGCTCGGCCAACTCGGCCTGCGAGAAACGGGCGGCGCGCATCTCCGGGGTGGAGTTGACCCAGCGCTCCCAGAACTGCTTGCGCACCACGCGCCACGGTTCCGGCGGGCTGATCTGGGCCATGAGCTTCTTGCCGGCCGCCGCGTTGTGCAGCACCGAGGAGACCGTCAGGTAGGGATTCCGCGCCAGGTAAGTGCCGGGAAAGACGGGATGGATCAGCAGCGTGCCGGCGTTGGCTACGAAGCGGTTGCCGCAATCGTCGAAGCAGTTGCCGAAGTCGCCCGTTCCGGGGATCACTTCAAACTTCCCCGTGACGGGGTCGAAACGAAAGCTGCTGTTGCGGACGGAAGTCCCCACGGCCCTGGGGTCCGCCGCGGGCCGCACGTCGCCGCCGTTGTAGGAGGCGGCCCCGTAAATGCGGTTGTCCAGACCCCACTGGAGGTTGTTCATGATGTCCTCGGCCGAATGAGTGCCGAAGCCATCGTAGACGACGCGGCGCACGTCCGCCTGGCCGTCGCCGTTGGTATCCTTCAGGTAAAGGATTTGCGGTGGGGCGGCGACGAAGACGCCGCCCTGCCAGCAGGCGATGCCGCTGGCCCACTGCACGCCGTCCGCGAAGACAGTGCTCCTGCGGTAGCGGCCCTGCTCGTCCGGGTCCGTCAGCAGACGGACCCGGCTGAGCGGCTTTTTCCCTTTTTCCGGCGGGAAGGGGTAGTCGATGTCCTCGGCGACGTAGAGCCGGCCGTCGGCGTCGAAGGCCAAGGCGACGGGGCTAACCACGTCCGGCTCGCAGGCGACCAGTTCGAGTCGAAAGCCCTTTTCCACGCGAAACGTCTTGAGCGCTGCGGTCGGCTCCAGCGGCTTGAGGCGGGTGAGCAAGTCCTTCAGCGACGGCTCGGCCTTGACCGGTGCCTGGGCGTCCAGCCGGGAGCGTCCACCCTGGACGACAACAACCAGCCCCACGACTAGCAAGCCGAACCACGCCACCAGCTGTAGCACGCAACGGGGATTCATCATCAGTCACCTGTTCAGGAAGACTTGAGCTTGCGCAGCAGACCCTGCAACCCTGCCTGCACTTTCGCCTCCGCCTCGGCGGCCAGCGGCAGGCCACTCTCGAACATCAGGGCCGCGCCCTGGGGCGAGGTTTCGTAGCCGCCCCGATCACCGAGTTCGTAGTCCTTGGCCGTGCCAACGTAGCACTCCAGGCCGTTGGTGTAGGCGAAGACCAGCGTGTGCGCGAATGGCGAGACCTTGTTCGCGAACTGGTGATACTCGGCAAAGACGTCGTGCGGGATGCCGAGGATGCAGAGGTCGGTTCCCAGGGCGATACCCCGCATGGGGAAGCGCATCGTGGGCCGCCGGCCGCTCTCCGCCAGGGCCAGCAGCTTTTGCCGCCGGGCCTTCCGCTCCGCGTCCTTTTCCCGGGCGACCAGGTCGCGCAGCACCTCGACCGGCGGCGGCGCTTGCAAGGGGAGTGTCAGTTCCTCCGAGGCCACCTGGAGCGCTGCTTGCGGAAGCACGGCCGGCTTCGCCTGGAGGGCGCGGCCCACGGCCTGGCCGAGGTCGCGGCCGACAGCCGCCGCGGCTTCGATGCCACCGCGCAGGGGAAAGGCATTGATGTTGCCGCAGCAACCCTGGGCGAACAGGTAGACGGCCTCCTTGCCCGCAGTGCTGCGAAGCGTCTGCACGGCAAAGCCGGGATAGTCCGCGCTGATCTGCGTGCTGGCGCCATGCACGATCACCGGATGCGCCGCATGACTGAAGAGCACGGCAATTGGCTTGCCCTCGCGGGTTTCCACGGCCAGCACGTCCACCCAGGGCAGCACCGCGCCCTGCGGGTTGGGCGCCATCACGATCCGCTCGTTCATCAGCATGCGGCGGTTGAAGCCGATCTGCGTCGGTTCGCGGCGCACCCGAAGCCGGGCCGGCTGGAGGTTGTGTGCCGCCCGCTGGACGATCTCGCCCAGTTTGCGCGGGAGCATCTCGTGAAACGGTTTGTCCTTGGCCTTCTCCCACGGCCCCCAGGGGGCGGTCAGCGGCGCACTGTGATTATGGCTACAGGCGATCAGGACGCGCGAAGCCGGGATGCCGCTCGCCCGGCTGATGGCGGTCAGCAGTACGTCGTTGTACGCGAAGTCGAAGCCCAGGTAATCGAGCGTGACGATGACGGCCCGCTCCTCCCCCTGGGCCAGCACCAGCGCCCGCGCGTACAGGTCGTCGTGGACGCCGGTACTCGGCTTCATCGGGCCAATCAAGAAGGTGCCCTGCGCATCCGGAGTGACCACGGCCTCGGCGGCGCCGGCGCGCAATCCCGGAGACTTCTGGGCATCGCCCTGAGCCAGGGCCGGGGCCAGAGCGAAAGTAGCGGCGCTGGCCGCGAATTCCCTGCGGGTCAGCCAGACATGATTGCGGCGCATGGGTGAAGCTCCATCAATTGGTGCCCTCACTGGCCGGCACCCGCCACCGGGCCCTGGAGCGTTTGCAGGAAGGCGTACAGGTCGGCCAGGTCGGGCGGCTTCAGGTCCTTGAGCAGGCCGTTGGGCATGAGCGAGCGGTTGCTGGGGATGCGGGTCTCGATGTCGTCGGCGGCGATCCGCACCGTCGTGGCCGCCCCCGTTTGCATGATGACGCCGTCGCCCGCGAAAAAGACGACGATGCCGGTGTGCAGCTTGCCGTCCCGGGTCACGATGGTGGCCACCCGGTAGGCCGGGGCCACGTCCCGGCTGGGGTAGACGATCGCTGTGAACAGGTCCGGCCGCGAGAAGCGGCTGGTCACGCCGCCCAGGTCCGGGCCGACCCGGGTGTTGCCCGCGTGGCAGCTGAAGCAGCCCCGCTCACGGAAAAGTTTCTCCCCCAGTCCGGCCTCACCTTTCGACCATTCCACCTGGGCCAGCAGCTGGTTCCAGGCGGCGGGGTCCTCGTCATCGATCCCCTCGGCTTTCACTGCCAGCTGCGGATGCAGCCGGCCGAACCAGTCGAAGACCGGCTGATAGGCCCGTCGTAACTGCTCCGGCTGGTTCCCCTGTTCGACGATGGCAAAGGACTGACCCGCCTGGCGGTTGACCAGGGTCAGCGCCTGCCGGCGCAGTTCCACCTGGCGCGGCTCCTGCTGCAACCGCCGCAGCAGGGCCAGCAATGGCACTAGCCGCTCCGGCGCTTCGTCGCGCGGCAGCCGGGCCAGGGCGGCCAGGCTCGCCTGCACCACCCGGCCCTGCCCTGATTCCAGGGCCGTCAGGAACTTGTCGCGGTCCATCTCTTCCGGGGGCTCGGCCAGTTGCAGGACGATGTTATCGCGCAGGCCGAAGTTGGCCCACTGCTGCCGCAGCAGCGGCCGGACCTCGTCGGCCGGCAAGCCCCGGAACAGGTCGATCAGCGGTCCGGTCCATTCGAGGTCCGCGTCCTTCCGGGCGGCCGCGAGGAACAGCCGGGCCGCTGCGGACTGTTCAGCCGGCAGGAGACAGCCGACCAGCGGCACCGACGCACTGTGGACGAAGCGCGGGTGCGCCAGAATCGCCTTGCTCACCGCCGGCTCGCGGCGCACCAGGTCGGTCGCCAGCTCGACCAGGCGGGTGTTCCAGTTCTGCTTGTCGCGCTGCTCCTGGCCCTCCAGCTTGCGATGCATGCCGAGCACGACTTCGGCGACACGGGCCGGTAGGGCCGGCGACCAGGCACCGCGCAGCCGGGCCAGCACGACCAGGTAATGCAGGTCGTCGGTGGCCGAGCTACGCTCCGTCCAGCGGGCGGCGACATGGCGCACCAGGTCGCCGTCATCGTCCTGGAGCATGGCCAGCAGCCGGCTGGTTTCCCGATCGAGGCGGTCATCCCCGGAGAGGAAGAGAGGGCGCACGGCCGAGCGGATCGAGGCGGCCAGTTTCTCCTTGCCCGCGAGCGACCGCTGGAGCGCGTAGCCGGAATAGACCTCGGCGGGCGGCTGGTGCAGGTGATAGTCTCCCAGGGCCAGCATGAGCAGCCGAACCGCCGCGAGGCGCTCGGTGGGCGTTGGGTTCTCCCGGAGCAACGGTAAGGTCAGTGCGGTCACGGCTTCGGCGTGATCGCCGGCTGGGTCGCGCCACAGCAGCGCCAGCGCGCCGCCCATCCGGACGGCGGGTACCGCGTGCCGCAGGTCGCTGGTCAGCGCCTGCCAGGCTTCGTCCGGCAGGCGGGAGGCCAGCAGAACTGCCGCTTGGCAGACGCGCTTGTCGGCGTGGCCCAGGTTGTCCGGCAGCACCTGGCGCACGGCCGCCGCGTCCACGTCAGCCAACTGTTCCGTCAACGCCGTCAGGGCAGCAGCCCGCACCCGCGGCTCGGCGTCGCGCGCCAGGTCGAGCAACATGGCTTCGCCGTGCCGTGCGGGAATACGCCCCAGCGACCAGGCCAGGCGGGCGCGCACCAGGGAAGACTTCGACCGGGCGGCGCCTCGTGCCGCTTCTGGCGGTGCGCCGCCGAACAACTCCGTCAGCACCTCGAGCGCGCGGATGCGGTCCAGTTCATGCCGCTGTTCGTCGGCGACGGCGGCTGCGAACGGGGCCGCCTCCAGCTTGCGGGCCAGCGGCAGCCAGCGTGCCCGTGACCAGGCGTCGAGCGGTTGCGGCGCCCGCAGCACCGCGTCCAGGTCCGACCGGGTTGGCGCGGCGGGTTGCCGGTCCGCGCCCACGTACTCCACCCGGTAGACGGCCCCGCGCGTGCCCCGGCCGCCGATGGCGATGAGCAGCGCCCCGTCGGGAGCGACCACGGCGTCGGTGGGGTTGAAGCCGTTGGTGCCCGTGGCTTCCAGGAAGACCTCGGCCTTGGTCGCGTAGGTACTACCCTGGGGAGTGAGCGGGAAGAAGTAGACCCGGCCAAAGGTCCAGTCCAGTGCGAACAGCCCGCCGCGGTAGCGCGCGGGGAACTGCTCGTGCCGGTAACAGACGACGCCGGTCGGTGAGCCGCGGCCGACCGACGAGAGAATGTCCACGGTGTCCAGGTAGTAGTCGGGCCGGCACCAGCTGCGCAGGTAACCATCCAGCCGCCAGCCGTGGTGTCCGCCCGGCGCGACGTGATAGACCCGCGTCGGCGAGTACCAGGGCAAGAACAGGTCGCGCTCGGTATCGCTGTCGTAGGTCAACAGGTCGCCCAGCGGGGTGAAATCGAAGTCATAGGGATTGCGGAACCCGTGGGCGACGATCTCGCTGTGCTGGAAGTCCGGGCTAAAGCGAAGCACGGCGCCAGCCGCCGGTTCGCGCACCAGGGAACCCGGCAGTGTGGCATGGCGGGCGCGAGTAAACCCGCTGTCGTTGCCGCCGATCACGTACCACCAGCCGTCTGGCCCCTGACGGACGGCGTGGCCCCCGTGGTCGTGGTGCGCCAGCGGCGCGAGGTGCTCGGCGGCTAATTCCTCCGGTTTTTTCTCGGAGGCAAGGCGATATCGGCTGAGCCAGCCGTCGCCGACGAAGAGCAAGTCGGGGCCCGCGAAGCACAGGCCGTGCCCGCCGCGCGGGGTTTTCGCCAGCAGCGTTGTCGAGTCCGCGCGGCTGGTATCCCGGGATGCTTCCAGCCGCTTGACCCAGCCGGGCCCACTGACCACGACGCGACCCTGGGGGTCCAGGGTCATGGCCTGGATGTCGTTAGCGAGTTCCGCATCGCTGTACCGGCTGACGCGAAAGCCTGGGGCCACGCGCAGGCCCAGGTCGTCGCCCCAAGCAGATGGCCCCAGGAGCAAACCGAGCACGACACTGAAAAGCAGCCGGTGGGAGTTCATATTCCGCCCAAAGTAACTTCAAGTCATCCTCCATGCAACAATTTAACTTTGCATTCATTGTGTGTTCTGGATAACGTAGCAGCGCAGGAATTCGTTCTTGGAACCACCCATCACGGCGAGGGATACATGGCGACACGATGGACCATGATTTGTGGACTGCTGGCATGGCTCGTGCCCGTGGCGAGCGCCCGCGCCGGCTACGAACTGCCTTGCCACATCGACGGCTGCCAGTCCCCCGACGGACGGTTTGTCATCACGGCCGAACCCGTAGGCAAGCTCACCAACCACGGGCCCAACCAGTGGCAGTTCGTCTGGAAGGATACCAAGGCGAACAAGACGGAAAAGTTCATGGCTCGCGGCGTGCAGGGGGGCCAGGTCCACGCCCAGCTGTTCATCGCCCCCGACGGGGAAACGTTCGCCCTGTTCAACCACGTCACGCTCTGGACCGAGGGCAAGTCGGACATGCACGGCGCGGGCAAGCTGTGCGACCAGCCCGGCAAGCCGCGCAATCGCATGGACGATCACTTCTCCCGGCGGCTGATTGTCTACCGCAAGGACGGCAGCATCGTCAAAGAACTGGGCGTCAACGACTTCCTCAAGCCGGAGGAGTGGGACGCAACTCTGGCGGTCTTCAACCGCATCCACTGGCTCAAGGAGTATCCGGGCCTGAACTTCAAGACCACGCCGCGGCACGCCTATGCCTTCTATCAGGTCAGCCCCGACTACACCGTGCTCGAACTCCAGCTCACGCCGCCGCGCGGCGCCAAGGCGCCGCGGGTGGTGCGCGTGTCGCTCACCGACGGCCGGATTCTCGACAGTGAGGAGAAGCTCGATGACAAGCACAAGATTCCGGTGCGTCCTTTCCGTGGCGAGGCGACGCTGCCCGATACCACCCCCACAACCCGCGAAAGCTACGTGCCCAGCCTCGACCCGGTGCGTCAGGAAGGCACGTTCAAGACGGCGGCCTCGGTGGACGGCGCTCCGGCAGCCAACCCCTCCGCTCGCCTCGAACTGGTCAAGGACGGCTTCACCAAGCTCGACACGCCGGCCTGGTTGCCGAACGAAAAGTGCCTCCTCGTCACCGACCTGGAGCAAAAGAAACTCTTTCGCCTCGATCCGCCGGGCAAGTTCGCGACAGTTCGAGACGAAGCCTGCCGGGGCAAGGTGGGGCCGGATGGCCGCTTCTACGGTGTCCTCGGCGGCAAACTGGCTTCCTGGCGGCCCGGCGAGGAACCGCAGGTCATTCTGGAAAAGGCGTCCGAGGGGCGCGACCTTTCCCTCAATGACCTGACGTTGTCCGCGCGCGACTTCCTGTACTTCACCACGCTGAAGGACCCCGACAAGGGCCGGCTGTCGGTGGTCAATCTCCGGAGCAAGACGGTCACGGTCGCCTTCGATGGCGAGAAGGAGACCGCCCTGGCCAACCCGAACGGTGTGGCCCTGTCGCCCGACGGGAAGTTCCTCTACGTCGGCATCTCCAACTACAAGGATCGGGGCAAATCGGGCATTTACCGGTTCCCGGTCAAGGACGACGGTTCCCTCGACCTGGAAGCGGGCAAGAAGAACAAGTGGGCCAACGTGAGCGGGCCGGACGGCCTGGCCGTTGCGGCGGACGGCCAGGTGTACGCGACGGCCGGTGGCGTCGTGGTCATCTTGACCCCGGACGGCAAGAACGCAGGCAGCCTGAAGATCCCGCAGGGCAGCGGCACCAACCTGACTTTTGGCGCGGATGAGAAGGTGCTCTACGTCACGACTGACAGGGCACTCTATGTGGCAAACCTGAAGCCTTGAGGAGGAGTGATCGATAACGCACCGTCTTGACATCCATCCCGGCGATGGGATTGGCCCTATCTGGCTAGGAATGCGCCCTCCCGAGGTTCTGGCCGTCTTCAACGAGCAGCAGGTGTACGAAGTGTGGATGGGCGGCAATCTGAACGATGCCCTCCTGTTTCACGGCATGCGCTTGCATTTCGGCGTGTTCAGTGTCCTTGATTGGGTGGTCGTCCATCAGCGTGAGGACGCTTACCTGTTCGACCGCCCCGTGCATGTGTGGACCAGGGACAGCATCCTCGTCGAGATGCAGTCTCAAGGATACCTTGCCCAGACGCTGGCAAACGGAGATGTTGACGTGGAGCGTCAGCTGAGCCTCAGCTTCGCCGCGGATGGTCGCCTGGACTGGGTCGAAATTTACACGCCTCGCCATCTCCTCGGCCTCGCCGCCGCAGCAGTATGGCGCTGGGCGTTGTCTCCCTTCCGCGCGTGGAAGTGAGGGTACGATGCAACAGACTTTCCAGACCGCAATCCTGCTGGTCCTTGCTTGCGCTGCATCCGTCGCGGCCCAGGAGCGCGTCACGCCGCAGCAGTCGCGCGGCGGTAAGGCGCTCGGCGAACCGTGGGAGGGCGTACCGAACGAAGTCCGCAAGCAAATGCCCGCCGAGTGGCCCTTACCAAAGGACCTCGACCAGTGGCAGAAGAGTGACCGTGCCAAAACGCGCGAAATCGTGCTGCGCTGCCTCGGCACTCTGCCGCCCCGGCCTGCTTCGCTTCAGGTCAAGGTCCTGTCCCGCGAGGAGCGCGGCGACCATGTGCTCGAGCGCTTCCAGTTTCACAACGGCGTCGATGCCACCGTCGGCGGGATCCTGCTGATTCCCAGGGAGCGGAAGGGAGCGGTGCCCGCCATCATCGGCCTGCACGGCCACGGCGGCAGCAAGGAAACCATTTGCACCGATGAGAAGAACTCCCAGTGCGTCGGTCCCCTGCTCGTCAAAAAGGGCTATGTCGTCGCCGCCATTGACACCTATTTTTGTGGCGACCGCGCCCGCAAGGACGTCAAGGGCACCGACGAGGGCACCCTGTTCAAGCTTAACCTCTGGCTCGGGCGCTCGCTCTGGGGCATGATGCTCCGCGACCAGCAGTGCCTGCTCGACTACCTGCAAACCCGGCCGGAAGTGGACAAGAACCGCATCGGCGTGACCGGCATGAGCATGGGCGGCACGGGCAGCTGGTGGCTGGCGGCCGTCGATGACCGGGTGCAGGCCCTGGTCGGTGTGGCGGGCTTCACCCGCTACACCGAGCTGATCGCCCACAACAGCCCGCGCTTGCACGGCGTCTACTACTACGTGCCGGGCATCCTGGCGCACTTCGATACCGAAGCGATTTATGCACTGATCGCGCCCCGGCCCATGCTCATGCTTTCCGGCGACCGCGACGCCGGCCTGCCGCTCGACGGCATTGAGGTGCTCGAAAAGAAACTCGGCCAGGTCTACCGCCTGCACGGCAAGGGCGAGCAATTCAAGAGCATTGTCTACGCGAACACGGCCCACGAGTACCTGCCGGAGATGCAGGCGGCCATGGCGGCGTGGTTTGAGAAGCAATTGCGGGTGGACCGGTAGAAAACTAACATCAACCCAATTCCACGACGATACGCCTGGACGGCCCTTTCTGGCACCATTCCTGAGACCGAGTATGTACACCACCGCCCGATGCCCACAGTGTAGCACTGCGCTCAACGTGACCACGGCCGCCGCTGGCCGTGCGATTCGCTGTGGCCGCTGTAGCCATATCTTTGTGCCGTCCCAAGCTGGCCCCGTACAAGCAGCGCCGCCGCGAGCACCGTCGGCCCTTCCAGCACGCGCCTCCGCATTCGAAGCGCAGGTACTGGAGGAAGTGGTCGAGGACTATCCGGGGGGCCGTTGCCAGCGCTGCGGCGTACTGGCGCCAACCTTCGATGTCACCTTTCACCGCCACATCGGGTTGATTCTGATTTTCATGCACTCGCAGGTCCGCGGCCGCTTTTGCCGGAAATGCGTTGGTACGACCTACCGTGAGTGTCAACTCACCACGCTGCTGGCCGGCTGGTGGGGGCTGCTCTCCTTTTTCATCACCCCGGTTGTCCTCGTCATGAACCGGATTCGTTCGCTCCCGATCCGCTGGGGGTTGGAAGAACCCGAACTACCGGGTGATCGGCGGGGACCGCGCGCCGACGTCGGGGCAGTGCTGCTGCCCGGACCCGCGCGGACGGGGCCGCATCCGGCCACGATACTGGCTCCCGCCATCGCGCTGATGGTGGTAGCGCTACTGGGTTTGCTGGGGAGCAGCGCCCTGGCCATCGGCACGTGGCGGGACCTCGCCAACATCCGCGCCCACGAGGAGCGCGGTGAACCCCTGACCGTGGCCAAGTCCACCTCGAAGCCCGACGAGACGCCGGCCGAAATGCGCGGACGGTTGACGTTCAACTTCTGGATGTGGTCCGCGCAGGTCGTGGTTGCGGTCCCGATCCTGGCGGGGGCGATTCAGATGGCCCGTCGGCGGACTTGGTGGCTCGCCCTGACCGGGAGCCTCCTGGCTTGCATTCCCGTGCTCGGGCCGTGCTGCCTGCTCGGCGTGCCTTTTGGCATCTGGAGCACCGTGGTCCTTTGCCTCGGTAGCGTGCGGGCAGCCTTCGCCGCCGGCGCATGACGTTCGCCGCCATCGGTGCGGATCGAGCCGGACGACTGGGAGGGATTTCCCCGATTGGTTGTATCGTGCATTTGGGAAGCTAGTTGTAACAACTAAAGTCCACCAGGAGCCTGTCATGAAGAAAACACTGCTCGGCCTGGCCTGTCTCGGCTTTGCGTGGTTGCCCGTGTCGGCGAAAGTCGACAAGACGGACCCGGTGGCGGAGACCCGCGCGAAGTACCGGAAGCAAGCGGCCGAGGTGTTGAAGATCGTCGAGCCGATCAAGGTGTCCGACGTGTTCTACTACAAGGACGGCGGCACAATCGGCATCGAAATCACCGATGCCAAGGAAAAGAAACACTTGTTCTGCCTGGATGGCCGATTCCTGCCCACCCAGGACGAACCGAACAACCAAGGAACGCGCAATCTTTACCTGGGGGCGGCGCATCCCACCCAGGCCGGCGCGAGAAAAGTGGACATGCGCGGTGCCGAGGAGTCCGCCCTGTATGGCGTGCTGCTGCGCTGGGCCGATCAGCACCCGCACCGTGCCGCCCTGTACGACGAGAAGGCCGACCTCAGCCGGAAGGACTTCGGCAACTTATGGGAAATCCGCGCGTTCTTTCTGCGGCTGGACGCACGCTACACGCAAAAGTGACGTTACTTTTTTGGCGGCGGCTCGGTGCGGGTCGTCCCACTCATCCCGATGCGAATGTCGATCAGGTCATCCGGGCCGGGTACGGCCAGGCCCAACTCGGAGGCCTTCAGGGTGAGGTAGGCGTTCAGGCGAATGCCGCTCACGGGTCCGTCCTTGGCAGCGGCGTAGCCGACCGTGACCCGGGGCGTGACGGCCAGCTTCTTGCCGCCCAGCTCCAGCGTGCCCTTGCCTTCGTGATATTCAGCCATCCGGGTCGTCTCCACGCCCTTGTCGATCACCTTCACCTCTTGCGTTTTCAAGGGCCCGAGGGCTTCCAGATGGAAGACCAGGGGCGAGGGGTTCTTCGGATCCTTGAGTAGCTCGCCAATGACGCGGCGGCCAGGCTCACCGTGGGGTTGACAGGCCGAGGTGCAGGCCACCGTGAACTTGCCTTCCAGGCCGGCGTCGCTGGACTTCAGCGATCCCTCCACGGGCTTGCCGTACAGGAACCCGGGCCAGAGCTTGCCAGCCTGGTCGCGAATCTCGGCATCCACCGTCACCCAGGTCGGGTACTTCGGCAGGAAGTGAAAAACCGTTTCCTCGTCCGGCTTTTTCGGTGGGTTCTTCGCGTCCTTGCCGCGCACGCTGCGCTCGAAGCTCGCCCGCGTCAGTCCGGGAACCGGCGCTTTCAACTCCGTGGGAGCCGGTTTTACGGTTGGGGTGGCCAACTCCAGGAGCACGACGTAGCCATCCGAGCGGCCGCCGCCGAACTTCTCCTGGGCCGCATTCCGGGTAGGCGTGGCCATGGTCTTGCCGTCCTCGGTGCGCCCCGTCGTGGCCCCGGCCAGGTACAGCACGCGGCTCTTGCCGTGGACGGTGCCGCAGGCAATGCCCCAGCCGCTGCCGCGCGTGGCAGCGCCGTCGTTCAGGTCGGCCGCTCCCGCACCGGGAATCACCGAACTGTAGCGCAGCCCGGAGAAGTCCTCGGTGAGCACGGCCAAGTACTCCCCCTGCGGTTCGGCCTCGGTGAGCCGGTCCTTGGTTTGCCAGACGCCCCAATCCGACTTGCCGGCAAAAGCCAGCGAGCCGTCCGAAGTCCGTGCCAGCTGCTCGATCCAGATGCTGACCGGCTTGCCCTGGGGGTTATTGGCCAGCCAGAGGGTCCAGGCCGTGACGCGGTAATCCTTGGGGTCCAGGCGGATGAGATAGGCCGCGCTCAGCACCCCGGCCCCGGCGGTGGTCATGCCCAGGCCGCGCAGACCCACCGGCTCGCGGACGTCATACGGCTGCGTGGTGGCGACGCTGTTGCCGCCGTCGGACCACAGGTACAGGAGGATGCTGCCGTCGCGGTCGTATGTCACATAGCGCACCGCCGTATCGGAGACCTGCCGGCAGTTGTCCAGGCCCACATACGGGCCGCCCCAGTCGTAGAACTGGTGCTTCAGCGAGCCGTCCGGATTGTGGATGTTCAACGTTGGACAGCGCCACGGTTCCCGCCCGGTGCCCCAGTGATGCTCGCCGCCGACGGCCAGCTGGCCGTCCCGGGCGCGCACCGCCGAGGTGGTGCGCAGCCCACCGGGGACAACGACCGTCGAGAGCAACTTCCCCATCCCGTCCAGGATGTGCAGCTGCCCGGCCCCGAAGCGGACCTTGCCATCCTCGGTGAGGTCCACGGTCGGTGCCGCCGAGGGCCCGCGCACATGGCGCACCCAGACCGACTTCGCCCCGTCCGCGCTGAGCCTGGCGATGAAGGCATGATCGCAACGGACGGCGCGGGGGTCGGGCTTGTCAGGCATCTTCATGGCCGGCAGCTCGGCTACGTCGCCGCCCAGCTTGGTGATGCCATCGGTGGCCCGGCCGGCGACATAAAGAGCACCATCGGGACCGACCGCGGCCGCGGTGAACGCCCCGGCCGTCCACGGCAAGCGGTGGACCGCATGCAGTTTCTTCAGGTCGGCCGAGTAATGGGCAATAAAGCCAGTCACGCCCTCATGCCGCCACGAAGGTTTCTCGAAGAGCGGCTTGCCCTCGGCGTCGAGCTTCGGCTTGCCCCGGTCCAGGATGGGAATCGGCTGCGGCTCAGCCGGGGCCGGCAGGTCAGTGCCGATCACTGCCGCCTTGAGCGGCAGCTCGAACGTCGGCCCCAGGACATTGCCGACCACCACAATCTTGCCATCGGGCTGAAAGCCGCCGGCGGCCAGCCACTCGGTACCGCTGCCGCCGAGAAAAGTGGCGGCCAGCACCTCGACGCCATCCGGCGCGGACTTCCAGACGCGGGCCGGCTTCGGTTGGGGGACGGCTTGCTGGGCCAATGCCAGGCCGGTCAGGAACAGGGCGGCAGTGGTGATCCAGCGCATGGGAGCCTGCCTTCCGGTGAGTCCACTGCTCATGGACGCCAGGCGGGTCGTGCGGGCGTTTGAAACGGTGAAGTCCCGCCCAGCATGTCGCATGACGTACCTGGCGCAGTGGCGCTCTGCATGGAGTTATTGATTTATTCCATTCATTATCCTGTAGCTTATCTGCCAGTCGGGCCGGCAGCCAGAGAATTTCGCGGTGCAGCACAGGATGGCGTCATCAGTGCCGTCCGGAGATAGCCGCGCCGGAGGCTGGGCCATGACAGCGACCGCCTGGCTGGGACTGTCCTGCCGTTGAACCACCACGGTCGGCTCGCCTGCGCTCGAAAAAAATCCCTGCCCCATTCCAGAATTGCATGCAGTCCGACAATACTCCCTGGAGATCTTGCTGGACCGCGGACGATGGCCATGAGCCAGGACGAGCAGACCCGCGAGTTTGTGCAGCTGTTTGCCCGCCACCAGCGGCGCATCTACGCGTTCATCCGCGCCCAGGTCCGCGACGCCAGCGATGCCGACGACATCCTGCAAGAGACCAGCGCCGTCCTCTGGGAACGCTTTGCCGAGTTCGATCGGCAGGCGGATTTCACCCGCTGGGCGTGCGGCATCGCCCGGCGCAAGCTGTTTGCCCTTTACCGACTGAAGCAGCGCTTGCGGCCCCTGTGGCCCGATGAGCTGGCCGAGCGCTATGCCGATCAGCTTCTGGAATTGCTCGGCGAGGAGGACGCCCGCACGCAGGCGCTGGGACGTTGTTTGGAAAAACTCGAGCCCGAGCAACGCGAACTCATCCGCCTGCGCTACCAGGGCGAAGCCGACGTGCGCGCCATTGCTGCCCGGCTGCGGCGAACCGAATCGGCGGTGTACAAGGCCCTGACGAAAATTCACGACCTGCTCCTGCACTGCATCGAGCGCACCCTGGTCGCGGAGGGCACTCGATGACTCCCGAGCAGCGCCACTTGTTGACCGACTTGATCACAGCGGCGCGCGATGGCACGCTGGACGCCGCCGGCTGGGAACAGCTCGGTAAGCTGGCGGGCCAGGATGCCGAGGCCCTTCGGCTCTATGCCTTGCACCGGTTACTCCAGGCCCGGCTGGAACGGGAGTTTGGTACCGGAGTGCTGCCGGTAGCCCCCGGTGCCGTTCGTGGTCCGACAACGAGCCGAGAGTGTCGCCCTTTGCACTGGCGCTGGGTGGCGGTCGGGCTGGCAGCGGCGCTCCTGGTGGTGCTGGGTGGCCTCTGGTTCCTGGGTTCAAGCAAGGAGTCCATTGGCCATGTGAGCGAGGCGCTTGATTGTCGCTGGCCGGAGCACGCCACCACCCGGACCGCAGGGAGTCGGCTGGCGTCTGGGGAAACCGTCGAGTTGTTGGACGGCTTTGTCGAGCTGCACCTGGACAACGGTGTCCGGCTGATCGTGCAAGGACCGGCCTCGCTCCAGCTGGAATCCGCCCAGCGCTGTTACCTCGCCCACGGCGTCTTGACCGCCCAGGTGCCGCGGGAAGCGGCCGGCTGGGCCGTCGGCACGCCCAGCGCCGAAGTGATTGATCGCGGCACCGCGTTCGGCGTGGCCGTGACTGCCGAAGGGCGTGCGGAGGTCCATGTCTTCGAGGGGGCGGTGGAAAGTCGATCCGTGGCCAACGCCAGCGGCAAGCGGTATCCGTTGAAATCGGGTCAGGCGCAGGTCTTTGGCCGCGGCACCGCCGCCATTGACTTCGACCGCTTTCGCTTCGTGACGGCCCTGGACGATGCCGGCCAGCGTCCCGCCAACCTGATCGCCGGCACCAGCTTCGAGATGATCTCCCCTGGCAGCACGTCTCAGTCGGCCACGGCCTCCGAACTTGGGTTCGAGGCGGTCTCCCAGGGCAAGGGGCTGCCTGTGGCCCACGTCATCGGCGGTCAGGCCCGTTCCGGCCGGCAGGCGTTTCTCTTCCGGCAAGGGAAGCAGTGGTCCCTGGCCGAGCACGAGTTGCGTTTTGCGCCGGTCGATATTCGCAGCTTCAAGAACGTCCAGGTCTCCTTTGCCTGGCGCACCTTGAGCAAGGACTTTGACGCCCCCGCGGAAAATGTCCTCTGGGACTGCCTGACCGCCCGTTTGAGTGGCGAGCAGCTGCCAGGTGGAGGGAACCAGCTGGTCTTTCACGTGACCGGAGTCGCCATGCGGCAGCAGCGCGATTACCCCGTCGTCACCATCCCGGTGCCCGACGGCACCGCATCGATCGCGCTGACGCTCTATTGCCGCAACACCGATGTGACCGAGGACGTGTTCATCGACGATGTCTGGATCACCGGCGCCCGCCGTTAACCCGCCGCTGCCTCCCGCCCCGCTGTTTTTCCCACCCCGCAAGGATGAGACGCCATGTTGACCTGGACGAGTTCCCCGGACGCCCGCCTGAGCCGCCGCGCATTCCTGCGCGTGGGCAGCCTCGGCGGCCTGTCGCTGCCCTGGCTCCTGGCCCAGCGGGGGACCTGCGCTGCCGGCAAGGACTTCGTCAAGGATCGGTCCGTGGTCCTACTGTTTCTGTCCGGCGGCCCCTCCCAGCACGAGACCTTTGACCCCAAGCCGGAAGCGCCGGCGGAAATCCGCACGCAAACGGGCGTGGTGCAGACTCAGTTGCCCGGCGTCTGCTTCGGCGGGACGTTCCCCAAGCTGGCGGCCCTGGCGGACAAACTGGCCATCGTCCGTTCCTTCGTTAGCAACATCGGCGACCATCCCGGCGCGGCCCGCTTCCTCCAGCTGGCCAACGGCACCGACGGCAGCCTCCGCTCGGTCTACGCTCGCCTCCGCGGCGCGGCCCATCCGGAAACGGGACTGCCGACCTACGTGCAGATGGTCGATCCGTCGAAGGACGGCCAGATCAGCTATTACCGCAACATCCTGAGCAACGGAGGCGGCCCCGGTTCGCTGGGAGCCGGCTATGCGCCCTTTGACCCCAGCCAGCCGGGGCAACTGCAAAAAGACATGACCTTGCACCTGCCCATCGAGCGGCTCCAGGAGCGCGTCGGCCTGCTCGAATCTCTGGACAAACTCCGCCGCGACCTGGATGCCACCGGCGTGGCCGACGGCATGGATGCCTTCCGTCAGCAGGCCATCGACATCTTGCAGCGCGGCGTCAAGAATGCGTTCGACGTGTCCCGGGAGAATCCGCGACTCCTGGAGCGCTACGACACCAGCCGGTTCGTGGTGGCCCGGTACAAGAGCGACAAGGCCCTGACTCACCCTTCCCCGCTGGGCCATCAACTGCTGCTGGCCCGGCGGCTGTGCGAAGCGGGCGTGGGCTTCGTGACCATCGGCAACCCGTCCTGGGACATGCACGGCGGCATGCTCGAGCAGCCGGTGGCGGAGGGTTTCAAGGACATGGGACCAGCCCTGGACCACGCCGTCTCGGCCTTTATCGAGGATGTGGAAGCCCGCGGCCTGAGCGACAAGATCCTGCTGATCGTCACCGGCGAGATGGGCCGCACCCCGAAGCTCAACAAGGACGGCGGCCGCGACCACTGGGCCAACCTGACGCCGCTGCTGCTCTACGGCGGCGGCCTGAAGACCGGCCAGGTGATCGGCCGCTCGCGCCCCAGCGGCGACGTGCCGGCGACCGAGCCGTATGGGCAGGAGCACCTGCTGGCCACCATTGCCCATGCCCTGTTCGACGTCGGCCAGCTGCGGGTGCAGCGGGACGTGCCGGCAGCACTGCTCCGCCAGATCGAAGCCGCTCAACCCATTGCGGAGGTCATGCCATGAACCGTTGGCACGCCTCTTCCCTCTCTGGGTTGGCGAGTCTTATCGCCCTGGGACTGGCCCTGGGCGCCAGCCAGCCAGCCGCGCCCACGGCCGATTCCGCCTACCCGCAGGACATCCAGGCCATTCTCAAGGCCCACTGTTTCTCCTGTCATGGGCCGGAGAAGCCGAAAGCTGGCCTGGACCTGACGCGCCTGCAAACGCCGACGGAGTTTCGCGCCGCCCACGACATCTGGAAAGAGGCCATCGACCTGATTGACCGAGGCGCGATGCCGCCCGCGAAGCAACCGGCGCTCGGCAAGATGGATCGCGAGCGCTTGCTGAGCTGGCTGCGCGAACGGATAGCCCGACAGGTGGCCGATTCCGCGGGTGAGCCAGGTATCGTCCCTCTGCGGCGGCTGACCCAGGGCGAGTATGAACGGACCATCGCGGCCATTACCGGCGTCGCCATCCCCGTTAAACGTTACCTGCCCAACGACCTGGTCGGCGCCGAGGGGTTCGGCAACGCCGCGGCCATGCAAACGCTGACGAGCGGACACCTGGAGCGTTACCTGCGCGCGGCCGAACAGGTTGCCGCCCATGCCCGTCTGCTGCCCCATCGCGGTCTGGTGTTCGAGACGACACCGGCCAGCCCCGACTCGGGTACGCAGCTTGCCGCCTACGTGAAAGACATCGAGGCCATCTATGGCAGCGCCCTGCGGCAGGGCGAAAAAGACGGCAATCCGTTCGATCTCGGCTCGGCTCTGTGGGTGCAGTGGCAGGCGGCACGCGCTGAGAAAGCTGATTTCGCGGCCCGGTGCCGGCAGGCGAAGGTCCATCCGGGCCACGCCCGGATGATCGGCGAGGAACTGGCTCGGCCAACCCAGTCGGCCTGGGTCCAGCAACTCTTGCTTGATCCGTGGCACGCCTTGCTCGCCGACAGGACGCTCCCGCCCGAACAGGCCGAGCAGCGCTGCCGGGCCCTCGCGGCCGGCCTCAGTCGCTTGCTCACCGCCAGCTTCGAGCGCGGCTCCATCGTGCCGTTCGCGGCCGCCGATCGGGAAATCACCTTCAGCGCGGCCTCCCCCGATTTCCGCACCAGCATTTTTGCGCCCTATTTCACGAACCATCGCCGGCTGAGCGAGGCGGTGGTCGAGCAAGACGGCAAGCACGCGCTGCGTGTTCATCTCGTGTTGACCGACGCCGGCACCCGGGTGCCTGGCTTGACGGCGACGCTGTTCGTGCCGCGTGGCTGGGCGGCCGTGCGCGATCACGAGACCGGCCAGGAGTTGCCGCGGCGAAATGGCGCCAAGAACGTCGAGGAAGCGACCTTGTCCGTCCCCGGCGCCTATGTCGTCGACCATCCCTTGACGGCCGAAGAGGTGGCAGGCATCCGGACGGCCATGCGGGATGGGAAGCTGCCCGGGAACGCGACCGTGACGGGGATCATCAAAAGCCCGTTCCGGCTTGTGCCGCGATTCACTAACCCTGCCGGCGGCATGCAAGTGCTGGCCAACCTCATCCCGATCGAGGATGCCCAGGGCAAGCCAGTGGTCAAGGCGCCCGGACGAGGCCAGGTGTTGCCCGGTCAGCCGCGCGGTCACCTGGGCAATCTGAACCAATCGCTCGGCTCGCCGTGCTTTGCAGGCCCCAGCGAAGCCGCGGCCGACACCGTCGCTGCCCTGGATGAACTGCTGGACCGCTTCTTGCCCGATCATTACTACCATCAGCAGCTGCGCGTCTACGGTACTCCCTATCGCTCGCGCGCGGATCGCATTGGCCAGGGCCCCGAGGTGCTTTATGCCCGACGCTCGGCCTTCGATGCCTGGTTAACACGCCACATTCTGACCCCGGAACAGACGGCGCGCCTGGACGAGCGCTGGCTCGATTTATTCGCGGCCAGTCGTGAGCCGTGGCGGCGGCTCGATCGCCTGCTCGGACAGTATCCGGCCCTGGCGGAGGCGGCTCCCGAACAGCGGGTGGCCCGGCTGGCCCCGTTGCCGCCCCTGCCGCTGGTCCGGCTGGGCAACTGGTCGAAACGCCCGGCACCAGCGGCGGCACGCTGGCGCGAGGCGGAGACGATGATAACGACCATTGAAGCGGCCCAGGAGCAGCGCGCCATGCCCGACGTGCTGGCCTTCGCCGCCCGGGCCTGGCGGCGGCCAATGGCGGAGGCCGAACGGGAATCGCTGAAGAGGACCTACCGGGAGTCGCGCACCCGCGGCCTGGACCCCGAAGATGCCGCCCGAACCGTACTGGCATCCATCCTGATCTCGCCGCACTTCCTGTTCCGCGTCGAGCCGGCGCCGGCAGGGGCCGTTGCCCAGGCGGTCAACGAACACGCCCTGGCCGTGCGGCTGAGCTACCTGCTGTGGGCGAGCCCGCCCGATGATCTGCTCCGGCAAGCGGCCGACCAGGGCAAGCTCGGCAGCAAGGGGGGATTGCGTGACCAGCTCCGGCGCATGCTGCGCGACCGGCGGAGCGAAGCGTTCGTGGACGAGTTCTTCGGCCAGTGGCTCCAGTTCCGGAACTACCACCAGGGACTGCAAATCGACACGACGCGCTACCCCGCGTTTACTCCCGCTGTCCAGGACTTGCTGCATGCCCAGCTGCAACGGCAGATGCTCGACCTGATTCAGGAAGATCGCCCGGTGACGGACCTGATCGAGGGCAGCACCTTTCCCATCAGCCCGTACCTGGTGCGGTATTACGGCATCCCGCTGGACCAGGTGCGCTGGCTGGCGGACAAGAGCGGCAAGCTGCCGGCCTTGCCAGCCAGCGACGACGAGTTGCACGACCCGAAGTCCAAGGCGCCGCGCTTCACTGGCCTGGCGCTCGCCGACCTGTCGCAAACCGACCGGCGCGGCCTCTGGGGCCTGGGGGCGATGCTGGTCCTGTCGTCCAAGCCGCTGCGGACCGATCCGATTCACCGCGCCAACCTGATCCACACCCGCTTGCTGGGCCGGCGGATGCCCGCGCCGCCGGATGATGCCGGCATGCTGCCCGAGGATGACAAGATCGGCGATGGCCTGTCGGTGCGGCAGCGGCTGGTCGCACACCGGCGCCGCGCCGACTGCGTGGCCTGTCACCAGAAGTTCGACCACTTCGGCTTCGCCCTGGAACGCTACGACGCCATCGGCCGGCTCCGCGACAAGGATGCCGAAGGGGTGGCGATCGACGATGCTATCACCGTGGCCGGCGACGAGGCGAAGTACCAGGGACCGCTCGGGCTGAGTGCCTACCTGGGCAAGCACCGCGACGAGTTTCTGCGGACATTTTGCCGCAAGCTGCTGGCCTACGCCCTGGGCCGCGACCCGCTGCCGGGCGACGAGCCGCTGATCGCCGACATGCTCGCTGCTGGTGCGAAGAACAATCATCGCTTCACCGCCTATGTCGAACCGCTGTTGCGGTCGCGGCAATTCCATCAACGCCATGGCCGCGACACCGTGGCCCTTCCGGGAGAGTGAGACGACCATGAACACCAGTACTCGACGTGGCTTCCTGCGCGGCATGGCTGGCTTCACCCTGGCCTTGCCCTGGCTGGAATCGGTCCAGCTGCCCGCTGCCGAAAAGGGCTCGGCTGGCAAGCCCGCCCCGATGCGCTACATGAACCTGTTCTTTGCCACCGGCTGGTCCCAGGGCGGCAAGGGCTGGATGGCGTCCGGGAGCGGCGCTGATTTCACGCTCGGCCCCTGGCTCAAGCCGCTGGAGCCGTTTCAGGACCGGCTCATCCAGTTCCGCAACGTGATGAACAAGCCAGGCATTCACGTCTACCTGCGGAATTACCTGTCGGGCTACCTCGAAGGGATCGAACGGGCCAAGTTCAAACTGCCAGCCGGGGCGCCGCACACGGTGGATCAGGTGATTGCGGACGCCTGGGCCGATCAGACCGAACTGCCCTGCGTCGTGCTCGGTTCCGACAATCCGTCGAGCGCTATTCCCAACCAGGACGCCATCTCCTGGCGGGTCGGCGCTGCGGTGCCGCGCATCGTCAACCCGGCCGAGGCGTTTGACGCGCTCTTCAGCGGGCCAGTGCAGCGTGCCAAGCGGCGTAGCGTGCTTGACCTGGTCCGCGAGCAGGCTCGCGCCCTGGAAGTCAGCTCCAGCGCGGCTGACCGGCAGCGCCTGGAACAATACCAGACGGCCATCCGCGACATCGAACGCCGCATCGAGCAGGCGGAGCGGCCACGGCCCGCCGATGCCTGGCAGCCGAGCTTGCGCGAACCCGACATGGAGCGCCCGGCGGGCGAACCGGCTGAGTTGCCCCGGTATCAGCGGCTGATGCTCGATATCGCCCTGCTGGCCCTGCGCATGGACAAGACCCGCGTGGTCACGTTGATGCTCAACAACGAATCGAGCCACCGGCAGTATGATTTCCTGCCTGGCGTCAAGGGAGGCCTGCACGACATCTCGCACGGCGCGGGCGGCCCCGAGGCTCACGGCCGGATCGTCCAGTACAACGTCGAGCTATGCGCCGAGTTCCTGAAGAAGTGTCAGGGCGTGGACGAGGGGGACGGCAGCCTTTTCGACCACCTGCTACTGCACTTCGGCTCCGACATGTCCGACGGCGGCGGCCACAACGGCAACGACATCCCCTTCCTGCTGCTGGGCGGCGCCAACGGGCGGCTCAAAGGCCGACGCATCATCGACGGCAAGGGAGCGTTCCTGGGCCAGGCCAACCTTGGCGTTCTTCGGTTGCTGGGTCTGAAGGCGGACCGGTTCGGCGACGTGGCCGATGAGTTGACTATTTGAGCGAGTAATGGAACGGGTGAATCCATCATGCGGCAGTTATCCCTCCTGGTCATTGCAAGTTGGTTCCTGTTTCCCTCCCCATCGGCCTGGGCGGCCGACGAGCCTCTCCAGCGCCTGGTCTACGTGACGTCACGTGACGGCGCGGGTGGCAAGGGCGGCAAGGGCATCTACGTCTACGACATCGACAAGGGCTACCAGCTGGTGCGCTTCATCGACCTGCCGCAACTGGGCGGCACGCGCGGCGCCTGCGCCTGCGCCGCCACCGGCAAGATGTGGATCGCCCACGGCAATGACAAGCTCCTCTGCCTCGATCTCAAGACCGACAAGGTCCTCTGGGAAATCCAGCACGGCAAGGACGAGGGCGGCTTCGACCGCATCGGCGTCACGCCCGACGGCAAGAAAGTCTATGCTCCTTCCGGCTGGTGGAGCGGCAATCCCGACCTCAAGGTGATCGACGGCGAGACCGGCAAGCTCCTCAAGCGAATTCCCGTGGCCCCCAAAGGAGGCCTGCACAACCTCATCGTCAGTACTGACGGCAAGCAGGTCGTGATCGGCTCCACAAACTACAACATGCTCTCCGTCATCGACACCGCGAAGGACGAAGTGATTCAGAAGGTCGGGCCGATCATTGGGGTGATTCAGCCGCTGACCATCAACGGCGCCGGTACGCTCGCTTACATCAACACGCACCTCTATCGCGAAGGCCACGGGCCGGGGTTCGAGATCGGCGACCTGAAAACCGGCAAGATCTTGCACGTGGTCGGCCGCCCCGAGCTGAAGGAACGGAAAAGCCGGTGCCACGGCATCGGCCTGACGCCGGACGAAAAGGAGGTCTGGGTGGTCGATCAGGACCACAAGGAACTGCACGTCTTCGACAACACCGTGCTGCCGCCGAAGTTCAAGCAGGTCGTGCCCATGGCGGCCAAGACCCACGGCTGGATCTGCTTCAGCCGGGACGGCAAGCACGCCTGGTGCGATACCGGCGAGGTCTTCGACGTGGCGTCGAAGAAGCTCGTTGCCCAGTGGACCGACAAGCCCGACGGCCAGGTCGGCCCGGTGATGAGCAGCAAGTTCTTTGAAATTCACCGGAAAGGCAAGGATGTCGTCTGGGTGGGCCAGCAGATGGGCATCGGCTACGTGAGCGAGGAGTTGAAGCGCTAAAGGTTTCTTGATCCTGCCAAGCCG
>JAEUIF010000710.1 GCA_016795185.1 Planctomycetia bacterium
CCCGACATGCAGCGCCGGCATCAGGCGGTAGAGCCGCATCGCGCGCGACCAGTTCCCGGCGCTGCATGTCGGGCTGGAAAGCCCGACGTACCGGACCCAACTCCAAAGGGAACTTCCATGACCGCGACCTCCACCCGCCGCGACTGGCTGAAGACCACCACCGCCTCGCTGGCGGCCGGAATGCTGACCGCGCCCTCGCCCGCGCCCTCGTCCGCCTCTGCCCAGGAACGGCCCGCGAACGAACCGTTCGTCTACTGTTTGAATACCAGCACCATTAGCGGTCAGAAGTTGCCAATCACGCAGGTGGTTGAAGTGGCCAGCCGGGCGGGCTTCCAGGCCATCGAACCGTGGATTCGCGAACTGGATCAGCACGTCAAGGACGGCGGCAACCTGAAGGATCTGGGCAAGCGGATCAAGGACCAGGGATTGACCGTCGAGAGCGCCATCGGTTTCGCGGAATGGGTCGTCGATGACGACGAACGGCGCAAGAAGGCGCTGGAACAGGCCAAGCGCGAGATGGACATGGTCCTGCAAATCGGTGGCAAACGCATTGCTGCGCCGCCGGCCGGCGCGACCAAGGAGCCGGGCCTCAATCTCCTGAAAGCCGCCGAGCGCTATCGCGCGCTGCTGGAGATCGGCGCGCAAACCGGCGTCGTGCCGCAGGTGGAGCTATGGGGCTTCTCGCAGAACCTCAACCGGCTCGGCGAATGCGCCCTCGTGGCCATGGAAAGCGGGCACCCGCAGGCTTGCATCCTGGCCGACGTTTATCATCTCTACAAAGGCGGTTCGGCCCTGAGCGGGCTGAAGCTGCTGTCGGCCACGTCGATGTTCGTCATGCACATCAACGACTACCCTGCCAACCCGCCGCGCGCCGAGATCACGGACGCCCAACGCATCTACCCCGGCGACGGCGTCGCGCCGCTGAAGGAGATTCTGCGCACGCTCCATGCCATCGGTTTTCGCGGGGCGTTGTCGCTGGAAATGTTCAACCGCGACTACTGGAAGCAGGACGCCCTCGCGGTCGCCAAGCTGGGGCTGGAGAAGACGAAGGCCGTGGTGCGCGAGAGTTTTAAGAGTTGAGTGTCGTTCCGGATGCGAAGCCGCAAGCGGCGTTCGAGCGTTTCGCAGATGGATGTAGCACCGGACGCCACGGTCCGCACAGCGGACCCTACAAGAATCCCGTAGGGTCCGCTGTGCGGACCGCTACAGCCGGTCGCAAAATGGTCTAGCCCGCGTTGCGGAACAGGCGACGCAGGCCGCCCGGCAGGGCGAGCAGCACGCCGAGCAGCGCCAGTAGGCCGACATAGACGGTGGAGTCCATCGCCGGCAGCACCACGCCATGTACGGCGTAGTCGGCGCTGGCCACGTTGCTGATCCGCGAGCCCTGCCGCACCACGCTTACGTCGATGCCACGCGAGGTGCCGTCGTGGACCGGACGACGGCTGCGAAAGGTCACCCGCCAGGTGGTCTGCAATTCCTCGGACAGCTCGCCATACTTCAACGGCAGCTGCGCCGCGTCGCGCACATGAGCGAACTTGCCGCCCGAT
>JAEUIF010000614.1 GCA_016795185.1 Planctomycetia bacterium
AGCTTGCAGGCCAACCAGCCGACCAGCATCCAGGTCTTGGCCAGCGCGTGCGGGCCGTGCTCGAAGCGCACTTCGGTGATGGATTCCAATGCCCCAGGCAACACCGTGGGGTCGAGCGTCTGGCTGATGAGCCGCCGCCAGGTCTTCAGCCGCCGCCATTCGAGGTCGGCCAGGACCTGGCTGGTTTCCTCGCTGGCCGCCCAGTCCGCCGCCGCGATCACGCCGCGCACGGGATCGAGCCAGCCCTGGCTTTCGTAGATGATCTGGCCGCTCATCCGCGCTAGTTCCTGGAACAACGCCCCGCCCTGAGGCGGCGGTTGCGGCACCGCCCACCACAACGAGGTCGGCAAGTCGCCGATGAGCAGCGACCGCGCCACGGACGGCAGCCGCTCCGTCGCGTGGCCCGCCGCCGTGATGGTGATGTACTCCGAGCACACCTGACGGTCGCCGCCGAGCAGCGAGCAATACGCGGAGACGTTGGCCTGGACGGCAGCGCCGCCGGTATTGCTTTCGCCCACCAGCAAGAGCACGCGCGCCGGGTGGTGGCGGACGATGATGCCGATCTCGTCGGGGATGTCCTGGGCCGCCTCCACGGTAGGCGCGTAGATCAGCAGGTTGGACATGCAGGCGCGGGTAATGCTCTGCTGCGTCGTCGGGTCGCGATCCGGATCGCGCCAGAGTTCGACCAACTCGCGCTCGATGGCGGCCACATCCACCGGGTGCGGCAGACTGTATTTCGTCGGCGCGTGGGCCGTCATGGTTTCCTCCTGTTGGTTCCGGGGGCGAACGGGTGGTGCTCTACAGCGTGCGCCAGGCCCGATTGCGTTCGGTCATCAGCTTTTCGGCCTCCAGCGGTCCCCAGGTGCCGGCGGGGTATTCCGGCAGCCAGCGCGAGCCCGATTCCTTCCAGCCCTTCAGGATATTCGTAACCCAGCGCCAGGACGCATCGACGGCGTCACGGCGCATGAACAGCGTGGCGTCGCCGGCCATCACGTCGAGCAGCAGCCGTTCGTAGGCTTCCGGCGACTGCTCGCCGAACGTGGTGCCGTAGCGGAAGTCCATTTTGACGGGATAGATCCGCACCTTCGGGCCGGGCAGCTTGGCCCCGATGCGCAGCGCCAGGCCCTCGTCCGGCTGGATGCGCAGCGTCAGCACGTTTGGTTCCAGCGGCCGTTCGGGGTTCAGGTTGAAGAGGACTTCCGGAACGTGCTTGAATTGCACGGCGATTTCGGATGCCCGTTTGGGCAGCCGCTTGCCGGTGCGCAGGTAGAAAGGCACGCCGGCCCAGCGCCAGTTGTCCACGTAGCACTTGATCGCGACGTAGGTCTCGGTGGTCGAATCCGGCTTAACGCCTTCCTCGCGGCGGTAGCCCGGCACATCGACGCCGTGGGCGAAGCCCGGCCCGTACTGAGCGCGGACCACGAACTTTTCCACGTCCTTGCCGGTGATGGGCCGCAGGCAGTTGAGCACCGCCAGTTTGTAGTCGCGGACCACGTCGGCGGAGTTGGCCCAGGGCGCTTCCATCGCCGTGACGCAGAGCAGTTGCAGGATGTGGTTCTGCACCATGTCGCGCAGCGCGCCCGCTTCCTCGTAATAGCCGGCGCGGGTGCCGACGCCTTCCTCCTCGGCCACCGTGATCTGCACGTGGTCGATGAAGTGGTTGTTCCACAGCGGCTCGAAGATGGCATTGCCGAAGCGCATCACGAAGATGTTCTGCACCGTCTCCTTGCCGAGGTAGTGGTCGATGCGGAAAATCTGCGATTCGTCGAAGACCTTGGCCAGCGTGGCGTTGACCTTCTGGGCGCTTTCCAGGTCGCGGCCGATGGGCTTCTCGACAATGATGCGGGTGAACGGGCCGTCCTTGGCGGCGGGGCTCACCAGACCCGCCGCCTGCAACTGGTTGACGACCAGTTCGATCAGGCTCGGCGGGATCGCCAGGTAGAAGACACGGTTGCCCGGCACGCCGAAGCCCGGTTCGATCTCGTCCAGCTTGGCCTTGAGCCGCTGGAATGAAGCCGGATCGCTGAACGAACCGTGCACGTAAGACAGCGAACGCTCGTAGTCCGCCCAGTGGGCCGGATCGACGGGCCGCCGCGAATACTTGTCGATGCCCTCCTTGGCGAAGGCGCGATAACTCTCGTCGGTGAAATCGTTCATCGAGAAGCCGACCACGTCGAAGTTGGTCGGCAATACTCCGTCCAGCGCCAGGTTGTAGACGGCTGGCAGCAGCTTGCGCTTGGACAGGTCGCCGCTGCCGCCGAAGATGACCAGGCTGCACGGCTGCGGGAACAGCGCATCGCTCAGGCCGGCGGTCAACGGGTTGGTTTGCAGGGTCATGGGAATTCTCCTTCGTTCCGTTTCGCATGCTGTAGCCGGGGTCTCGGCCCCCGGCTACAGCGCTCGCCTGCGGCGCGCGGCTAAACACCCCAACCTTAGCCGCCCGTCGCGCGCTCGACGTGGCCGCCGAACTTGTAGCGCATGGCCGACAGCACCTTCTCGGCGAAGGTGTGCTCCTGCCGCGAACGGAAGCGCGTGTAGAGCGCCGTCGTCAACACGTCGGCGGGCACCGCTTCCTCGATGGCGGTGTACACGGTCCAGCGGCCCTCGCCGGAATCCTGGACGAAGCCCGAGAAGTTCGCCAGCGTCGGGTTCTCGGCCAGCGCGGAGGCCGCCAGGTCGAGCAGCCAGGAGCCGACGACGCTGCCGCGCCGCCAGACCTCGGCGATGTCCGCGAGGTTGAGCTGGAAGCGGTGGTCTTCCGCCACCTGGTCGGAGTTGGCGCTCTTCATGATGTCGAAGCCTTCGGCGTAGGCTTGCATCACCCCGTACTCGATGCCGTTGTGGATCATCTTGACGAAGTGCCCGGTGCCGGTCGGGCCGCAGTGCAGGTAGCCCTGCTCGGCGGTGCCGGTCGCCTTCTCGCGGCCGGGCGTGGCGGGGATATCGCCCCGGCCGGGGGCCAGCGTCTTGAAGATCGGGTCGAGCCGTTCGACGGCCGCCTTCGGGCCGCCGATCATCAGGCAGTAGCCGCGCTCCAGGCCCCAGACGCCGCCGGAGGTGCCGACGTCGATGTAGTCGATGCCCTTGGGCTTCACCGCCTTGGCGCGGGCCACATCGTCCTTGAAGTAGGAGTTGCCGCCGTCGATGATGGCGTCGCCGGCTTCCATGTGCTCGGCCAGCGCCTGCACGGTCTTTTCCGTGGGCGCGCCGCAGGGCACCATGACCCAGGCGGCGCGCGGCTTGGTCAATTTCTTCACGAAGTCGGCCAACGACGAGGCGCCGGTGGCTCCCTCGTCGGCGAGCTTCTTGACCGCATCCGCGTTCATGTCGAAGACCACGCATTGATGGCCGGCCTTCATCAGCCGCCGCACCATGTTTGCGCCCATTCGTCCGAGGCCGATCATGCCAAGCTGCACGGCTGCTCTCCTTTGGTGAAAATGCGAAAACAGGGATGCCCTGAAATCCTAAAGAGAAATGAGAATACGGCCCAAGGCAAAACACGCTTGCCGGGAATTTTATGGAATTTTCTTCGGGCGCGCCCGACGAAGGCGCGCCGGTCGCTGGCTGGGAGAGGTTAGCCGAGTCGCGTCTTGACTTGCACCTGGCCGCCGTCCTCGACGATGACCACGTCCGCCATGCCCAGGAACATTCCGGTATCCACGACGCCGGGGATGTCGCCGATGCGCCGGGCCAGGTCGGCCGGATCGGCCACGGGCTGCAACTGGCAATCGAGAATCAGATTGTGGTTATCGCTGATGAACGGGCTGCCCGCCGTCTGGCGCACCTGCGACGGAATGCCCAGCGCCGCCAGCTTGCGTTGACACAGCGGCACGCCGAATGGCACCACTTCCACCGGCAACACGCCGCGCGTCCCCAACTGCGGCGAGAGCTTTTCCGGGCCAACCAGGATCACCACCTTCCGCGACGATGCCGCGACGATCTTCTCGCGCACCAGCGCGCCGCCCAGTCCCTTGATGAGATTGAGCTGCGGATCGACTTCATCCGCGCCGTCCACGTCGATGTCGATCTGCTCGATCTCGCGCAGTTCCACCAACGGGATGCCGAGCTGCCGCGCTAACTGGTCGGAGGCTTGCGAGGTCGGCACGCCCCGGATGCGCAGGCCCGCCTGGACGCGCGTCCCCAGGGCATGGATAAAGGCCGTTGCCGCCCGGCCGGTGCCCAGGCCGAGGATCATGCCGTCGGCGATCAGTTCCAGGGCTTTTTCTGCCGCGGTCATGGTATGCACGCCGAAGGGAATATGCCGACTGTGCCGCTCAGGTAAAGCATTACACCCCCGGACGGCTGCTGACCACTGGATTTTGTCCAGGGAGCGCTGCGGAGCCCCACGGCCGACATGATATATTGGCGGCGCTGACCTCTGGCACGCGGGATGATCGACGCCATGAATAACGGTTGGACCGGCGGGCAGTATTCGCTGTATCGCGCCGCGCTGGGCGTCGGTGTCGCGGCGTTGTTTATAGGAATGGTGAGGCAGCTAACCCCGCTTCAGCTCGGTGGCTTGTTGCCGACACCGGTCGTCGTGATCTTTTGCGCTCTATTCGCTATTGGGCTTTGGGACCGTTGGATGGCCCTGGCGCTGGCGGTAAACAGCTGCGCGGTGTGCGTGAAGGTGCCTGAACCATTTGTGGCGAACTGGGTCGTAATTGGTGGGTTGATGGTGGCCCACCTTTTCATGCCGGCCGAGCCCTATGGCTCCTGGTCAGCGCGCGGCCGCACAGACCCCGGTGCGGACTGGCGCATGCCGCCTTACTTCTATGCGGCAGCCTGGTTCGTGCTGGCGCTGTGCTACGGGTACCGCGGCATCACAACGCTCCGAAACCCACCGTTTGGCTTTGACCTGGCAATGGCCAATACCTATCGCCTCTATGTTTGGGCCGGGTTGGCATTTCCATTTCTCGCACTGTTCCGGCCACTGCGACTCTCGGTTTGGCTGATGCTGTTAATGCTGCAAATCGTCATCCCCTCTGGCCTCGAACCAATGGCCTTCGGACTGCTGCTCCTGCACGGCCTGACCTTCGATCCCGCCTGGATCAAAGGCGAAGGTAATGGCGTCGAGCCGATCTTCTACGACGGCCATTGCGGACTGTGCCACCGGGCGGTGCGTTTCGTGCTGGCCGAGGACGTGAACGGCGCTGCCTTCCGCTTCGCGCCGCTGGACAGCGACGCCTTTCGCGCCGCGGTCTCGGAGGGAGAACGGGCGAAGCTGCCCGACAGCATGGTGGTGAAGACGGCGGACGGCACGGTACTGACGCGCTCGACGGCTTTCCTGCACATCCTGCGGCGGCTGGGCGGACTGTGGCGGGTCATCGCGCTGTTCGGTGGATTGGTGCCTGCGTTGCTGCGCGACGCCGCTTACAACGGCGTGGCTCGCATCCGCCGCCGGCTGTTCGCCGCTCCCAGCGATGCCTGTCCTGTGCTGCCCAAGGAACTGCGACAACGTTTCGACTACTGAGTTGCGTTCGTGGGTTGGCCGAACCAGTCACCGCACGGAACCACCAGGAATAGCTGACAGCTATCAGCCATAAGCTGTCAGCTAATCACGCATGGGATTCGCTCCACAGTAGCGGCGTGTTGAGCCACTCACTGCTTCGTTCCCAGAATCTGCTGAATTGAATCGGCGAACGCCCGCGCCGGCGGCGACGGCAACGCCCCTTTGCGCCAGATCAAGCTGATGCCCGCCTGCCCGAAATGCTGGCTCATGCTCCGTTCCACGATGCCCGGATCGGGAATGCGCGCCGGTCGGCCCAGCACCAGGCCGACGCCCAGCCCCAGCGCGACGTATTGACGAATCACCGCCGAGGTCACCGCCTCGACGTGCCGTGGTTGCACTTCAAATACGCCAAGCTTGCGCAGCCGCTCGGCCACTTCCGGCCGCGAAAAGCCCTCCGGAGCATTGACCAGCGGATAGCCCTTGAGGTGTTCGGGATTGATTTGCCGGCGGCGTGCCAGCGGATGGTCGCGCGGCATGATGAGCAGCGCGTCGAGCGGATAGGCCGGTTCGAGGGTCAAGCGTGGACTGGCCGCTCCGGGTTCGCGATCGCTGGAAATGCCCAGGTCGACTTCACCCGAATCGACCGCCGTCGCGACCTGCCCGGTCTGCCGTTCCAGCAGGCACAAGCGGACGCGCGGATACTGCCGCATAAAGACGTTAATCACGTCCGGCAGGTCTTCGACCAGGATGCGCTGCGGCGCTGCCACGGTCAGCCGGGCCTCGACCTCCGTGCGCCGCGCTTGCAGTGCTTTCTTGAGCGAATCGATGCCGGCGACCAGCGGGTCGGCCAACTCCGCCAGCAGTTTGCCCATGTCGGTGATCCGGCAGCCGCGGCCGTGCGGTTCGATCAAGAGCGCGTCGAACTCCTTTTCCAGCGCGTGGACCTGTTCCCAGACGGTCGGCTGCGAGACGCCGAGCGCCCCGGCCGCCGCCGCCAGACTGCCGAGCCGCGCCGTTTCGCAAAAGCTGCGCAGTTGCTGCAAGCGGACTTCCTTGTACGCCCGGCGGCTGCCGCGAGTCGCCATGTCCGGTGTCCTCGAAATGAGAGCGGTTGGCGACCGGATGGCGCGGTCCGCACTGCGGACCCTACGACTTGCCGTAGGGTCCGCTGTGCGGACCATTCCATCCGGTGGTGCATCCGTCTACGAATTGATCTAGGTGAAACCTAACGTTGCTCAAGAATTATTTGGCCTACTGCCTTCTGTACATTCAAGGAAAATTCTGCTCTAAATCAACTCACGGGCCAGCCACGGCCCGGCCTGCCAGACCTGGACCCGCCGCGAAAGGAACCTGCCATGTCCCCCCCGCGCTCCTTCCTGGTACTGGTCGCCGCGTTGCTGCCGGGCAGCGCGTCCGCGGCCGAGAATTTGCCCGCCGAACCGCTCTACACCCGTCATGTCGTCCCGCTGCTGAGCCGCCTGGGCTGCAACTCTGGGGCGTGTCACGGCACCGTGCAAGGGCAGAACGGCTTCAAGCTGACGCTGTTCGGGGCCGATCCCGTTCTGGATCACGAACGCCTGTTGCGCGAGTACGGCGGCCGGCGGCTGAACCTGGCCGAACCGGAAGCCAGCCTCTTCCTGCAAAAAGCCGCCGGGCAGGTGCCGCACCAGGGTGGAGCCAGGCTGCGGGCTGGTTCGCCGGAATATCAGTTGCTGCGCGACTGGATCGCTCGCGGCGCGGCCCTCGACGCTCCGGCGAAGTCGCAGCTGCGCAAGCTCGAAGTCTCGCCCGCGACGCAGACTTTGCAAGTGGGTGAGAAGGCCGCGCTCCAGGTTACGGCCACCTTTGCGGACGGCACGCAGGAAGACGTCACCCGGCTGGCGACGGTCGAGTCGTCCGACAAGGAAGTGCTGGCCGTCGATGAGACCGGCCGGGTCGAGGCCCGCGTGCCGGGCGACGGCGCGCTGATCGTTCGCTTCCGCGCGGAACCCATCGTCGCGACCGTGGTGGTGCCCCGTCCGGGCGGCGCGCCCGTCGCGGGCGCTCCGGGCAATAGTTTCATCGACCGCCACGTGCGCGAGAAGCTGCGCCGGCTGAGCCTGTCGCCGTCGTCCCTGTGCGACGAGGCCACGTTCCTCCGCCGGGCCTCGCTCGACGTGACCGGCGAACTACCGACGCCCGAAGAGATCCGTAAGTTCCTCGCCGACCCCGCCGCCGACAAGCGCGCGAAGAAGATCGACGAACTGCTGGCTCGCCCCGGCCATGCCACCGTCTGGGCCACCAAGTTCTGCGACCTGCTCAAGCCGACGGGCTTCAATGCCAACTTCGGCTTTCAGGAACCCGCCGATGCGCGCCGTTTCCACGACTGGCTGCGGGCGCGGTTGCAGGAGAACCTGCCCTACGACCAGCTGGCCGAGCGCATCCTGACCGCCACCAGCCGCGAAGGCCGTCCGGCGGAAGCCTGGGTGGAAGAAGTCAAGACGATGGCGGAGGAGGACGCCAGCGGCAGTCATGAGCTGAAGGCGTATGCCGGGCGGCGGACGCTCGATCTCTACTGGCAACGTGGCGGCGCGACCGGCGTCAAGGGCGCGATCCAGGTGGCTCATGCGTTCCTGGGCTTGCGGCTGGAATGCGCTCAGTGCCACCGCCACCCGCACGACGTCTGGCAGCAGGATGACCTGCTCAGCTTCGCCAACTTCTTCACGCGTCTCAGCAACGCCGGCTACAACGGTTCCGCGTCCGAAACCGCGAAGACGGCGGATGCGATGGTCAAGGAGGCCAAGGCCCTGCGCGAGCAGGCCAAGAAAATCGGCGAACAGGCCAAGGACAAGAAGCTGCCCAAGGAGGAACTCGACAAGCTGACCGCGGAAGCCAACGACCTGAACCGCAAGGCCCGCGCTCTGGAAGAAGGCGGTAAGCGGATCAAGGGGACCGAGATTCACATCAACGTGAAGGCCGCCTCGGCGTCGATGTCCAGCCCGCTGGGCACGCAGAAGTCCGACAAGCTGCGTCTGCTGGGCGAAAGCCAGCCCGTGACCGTCGCCGCCGATCAGGACGCCCGCCAGCTGGTGGCCGACTGGTTGCGGCGACCCGACAACCGCTTCTTTTCGCGGGCCATCGTCAACCGCATCTGGGCGCACTACTTCGGCCGGGGCATCATCGACCCGGCCGACCAGCTCTCGCCGCTCAACCCGCCGTCGCATCCCGAACTGCTGAACGAACTGGCCGAGGGCCTGGTCAAGAACGGTTTCGATCTGAAGTGGGTGCATCGGGCGATTCTCAACAGCCAGACTTACCAGACCAGTAGCCAGACCACGGCGGACAATCAGGGCGACACGCGCAACTACGCCACGTTCTACCGACGGCGGTTGTCGGCCGAATTGCTGGTGGATGCCATCAACCATGCCACGGGCGGTTCGGAAACGTTCCCGAACGAAGTGCGGCTGCCGCCCGGCGCGCGAGCCATTGAACTGGCCGGCGAAATGAAGGCCGACGGCCGCGACGCGAAAGCCTCAGCGCTGGCCTACGCCCTGCTCGTCTTCGGCCGCCCGCAGCGCAACCCCGAGGTGCAGTGCGACTGCGAGCGCGATACCGCGCCGACGATGGTGCAGATGCTTTACCTGGCGAATCATCCCGCCGTGCGCGAGAAAATCGCCGCCGCCGACGGTCGGGTGGCGAAGCTCATCAAGGAGGTCGCCGACGAGGGCCGGCGCGTCGAGGAGGTCTTCCTCTGGTCACTCAGCCGGCTGCCGACGAACGCGGAGAAGACGAAGTGCCTGGCGTACCTCAAGGAAGCATCCTCGCCCGAACGCGGCTTGCAGGGCGTGCTGTGGAGCTTGCTGAATACCCGAGAGTTTTTGCTGATTCATTGACAGTCAGTCTTTAAGCCCCTCGCCCCTGGCGGGA
>JAEUIF010000716.1 GCA_016795185.1 Planctomycetia bacterium
TTACATGGCGCAAACCGTCTACATCCTCGGCGACGACGGTTACGCCAAGCTCTTCCCGGACAGTCCCGCCAACGACCGCCTCACCTGGACCGGCTACAAGAAGCAGAACTTCGATAACATCATCAAGGGCCAGAACGAAGACGGCAGCTGGACCGGCAACAGTCCGTGGGCGCGCTTCGGCGCGGTGTACACCACGTCGATGTACCTGGCCATCCTCCAGCTGGACAAGGCCGTGCTGCCGATCTATCAACGTTAAGCTGCTGCCGGATCGCCCCGTATGGTCCGCTGTGCGGACCGCAGATTTCCCGTTTTCGGCGGGATGAATGGTCCGAACTGCGGACCCTACGGGAACCCCGACACCAATAGCGGGCTGACGCCCGCCGCTCGTTCCAGGCACCGACGCAAGGAAACCATCAGCCATGAAACGACTCCTCCTGTTCGCCGCCCTGCTCGGCGGTCTGACCTGGCCCGCCAGCGGCCGCGCCGATGAAATCGCGCCGGAACACCGCGAAGTCATCAAGAAGGGCATGGACTGGCTCGTCAAGCAGCAGCATCGCGACGGCCACTGGGACGCTAACGGCGGCCAGTACCCGACTTCCATGACCGCCTTGGCCGGCATGGCCCTGCTGATGGAAGGCAGCACCATGCGCGAGGGCAAGTACGCCGACAACATCCGCCGCGCAGTCGACTGGCTCGTCGACCGCAGCCAGCGCAACGGCATGATCGGCAACCCGAACAACCCCACGGAAGCCGGCCGCTACATGTACGGCCACGGCTTCAGCCTGCTGTTCCTGGGTTCGGTCTACGGCGAGGAAGAAGACAGCGAGCGGCGCAAGAAACTCGAAGACGTGCTGACCCGCGGCGTCGATTTCTGCGTCAAGGCCCAGACCCCGCGCGGCGGCTGGGGCTACGTCTCCAGCGCCGACGGCGGCGGCTTCGATGAAGGCTCCGTGACCATCACGCAGGTCCAAGGGCTGCGGGCCTGCCGCAACGCCGGCATCGTCGTGCCCAAGGAAGGCATCAACAAGGCCCAGGACTACCTGGAAAAGTCCACGACCGACAAGGGCGGCGTGATCTATAGCCTGGCCAACGGCGGCGGACGCGCGGCGGGCGGCGAACGGCCCCCGCTGACGGCGGCGGCCATCGCCTGCATGTTTAACGCCGGCCAGTACGATTCGCCGCTGTGCAAGAAGTGGCTCAACTACTGCAAGACCGCCATTCCGATCGGCGCGCCGGGCCGCATGGGCCACGACGAGTATACGCACTACTACTACGGTCAGGCGCTGTACATTCTCGGCGACGACGGCTTCGCCAAGCTCTTCCCGCAGTCCAAGCCTGAAGAGCGCCTGACCTGGTCGAAGTACCGCACGGCGATGTTCGAGCACCTCAAGAACACGCAGAACAAGAACGACGGCAGCTGGTCCGGCGGCTACATCGGGCCGATTTTCTCGACCTCGGTGTACCTCACCATCCTCCAGCTGGACAACAGTACGCTGCCGATCTATCAGCGCTGACTTTAACTCCCCTCTCCCGCCAGGGGAGAGGGGGCCGCTTCTGTCACGCCCGTTGTTACAATCTCGTTACAATCCCGTTAGGGTTTGAATCCTCGGTAGTCTTCTATCTGGTGGGGAAGACGCTCGCCGTCTTCACCGTGACTCCTTGTTGACTCTAGTTGAAGATGAGAACCGCATGAGCGCTCCAACCCCTGCGACGAAAACCGATGCCGCCCCGCTGGCCCAGGCCGACCTGGACGCCATCAAGAAGCTGAAGGACGCCTTCAACGACATCAAGAAGCAACTGGCCCGCGTCATCGTCGGCCAGGACAAGGTCATCGAGGAGTTGCTGATCGCGCTCTTCAGCCGGGGCCACTGCATCCTCGAAGGCGTGCCCGGCCTGGCGAAGACCTTGATGATCGCCACGCTGTCGAAGTGCCTGTCGCTGGACTTCAGCCGTATCCAGTTCACGCCCGACTTGATGCCGTCCGACATCACCGGCACGGAAGTCATCGAGGAGAACCGCTCCACCGGCCAGCGCGAATTCAAGTTCCTGTCCGGCCCGCTGTTCGCCAACATGATCCTGGCGGACGAAATCAACCGCACGCCGCCGAAGACGCAGGCCGCCCTGCTGGAAGCCATGCAGGAACGGCAGGTCACCGTCGGCCGCGTGCGGCACCGCCTGTCCGATCCCTTCTTCGTGCTGGCCACGCAGAACCCGATCGAGCAGGAAGGCACCTATCCGCTGCCCGAAGCCCAGCAAGACCGCTTCATGTTCAAGGTCTTCGTCAAGTACCCAACCTTCAACGAGGAGTTCGAGATCGCCCGGCGGACCACGGCGATCCAGAACGAGGAGATCACGCCGGTGCTGTCCGGCGACGCCATTCTGGAGTTGCAGCGCGTGGTGCGCAAGGTGCCGGTGACCGACCACGTCATCCAGTACACGCTGGCGCTGGTCCGGCAGACGCGCATCGGCGAGCCGGGCGCGCCGAAGTTCATCCGCGACTGGCTCTCGTGGGGCGCCGGCCCGCGTGCCGTGCAGATGCTCATCCTGGGCGCCAAGGCGCGGGCGCTGCTCTACGGCCGGGCGCATGCCCAGTGCGAGGACGTGCAGGCGCTGGCCTATCCGGTGCTGCGTCACCGCATCCTGACCAACTTCACCGCCGCCTCGGAAGGCATCACCACCGACACGGTCGTCAAGAAGTTGCTCGAGGAAACCCCCAGCCGCGAAGGCGAGCTGACCAAGGACGAGCGCTTCAAGAAGATTTTCGCGTCGGAGATCGCTATTCAACGTTTAGCCGCGAGCCGCAAGGCGAGCGCTGGGGACGCAGCGCTCGCCGTCGGCTCGCGGCTAAACGGCCGCTCGCGGCTAGACTGGAGTTTCATCCGTGGCAGCCAAAGCAGACGACCCCCGCAGATTCCTGCACCCGGAGACGATCGCACGCATTTCCCGGCTCGACCTGCGTGCCCGGCACGTGGTCGAGGGTTTCATTTCCGGCATGCACCGCAGTCCGTTCTTCGGGCATTCGATCGAGTTCGTGCAGCACCGCGAGTACGTGCCCGGCGACGACATCCGCCACCTCGACTGGAAGGTCTGGTCGAAAACCGACCGCTTCTACATCAAGCAGTACGAGGAAGAAACGAACCTGCGCTGCACGCTCGTCGTAGACGTAAGTGAATCGATGCACTACGGGCGCGGCGCGCTCAACAAGTACAACTACGCCTGCACGGCCGCCGCCTGTCTGGCCTACATGCTGCTCAAGCAGCAGGACTCGGTGGGCCTGATCACGTTCGACTCGGACGTGCGCCAGGTGGTGCCCAACCGCAGCGCGCTGACGCACATCGACGCCATCGTCAAGGCGATGGACGTGAGCAAGCCGCGCGAGAAGACGGACCCGGAGAAGATCCTGCGCCGCGTGACCGAAACCGTCCACGGCCGCAGCCTGATCATGTTCTTTTCGGACTTGCTGGTCGAACGGCCGCAGCTCTTGCGCGGGCTGGAAATGCTCCAGCACCGCCGGCACGACGTCATGGTCTTCCACGTCCTGGACGACGACGAACTGGTCTTCCCGTTCACCGGCACGACGCGCTTCGAGGGCATGGAAGAACTGCCCAACCTGACCTGCGACCCGCGCGCCCTGCGCGACGGCTACCTCGAAGCTCTGGAAGAATACCTGGTCGAAGTGCGGCGCGGCTGCGTCAACCAGGGCATCGATTACTCGCTCGTCAAGACCAGCGACTACCTGGACGCCGTCCTCAGCAAACTCCTGCACCACCGCATGGACATCCGACCCACGGCGAAGGCGCGCACCAATGCTTGAAAGCTTCCTGTTCCCCGCTTCGATGACCGCCGGCGGCCTGCTCGTCAGCTCGCCGATCATCATCCACCTGATCAACCGCATGCGCTTCAAGCGCGTGCGCTGGGCGGCGATGGAGTTTCTGCTCAAGTCGCAGAAGCGCAGCCGCCGCCGGCTGATCATCGAGCAGCTGATCCTGCTGCTGCTGCGCATCTTGCTCGTGCTGCTGATCGCCTTGATCGTGGCGCGCTTCATCGGCGTGTTCTTCGGGGCGGTGCAGCCGCAGACTTCGCAGCACCTGATCCTGCTCGACAACACGCTGAGCATGAACGACCAGTTCCTCGAAAACGGGGAAACCAAGAACAGCTTCAAGGAAGCGAAGCGGCTGGTCGTGGACGAGATCGCCAAGAACGCCGCCAAGGCGAGCAAGGCGCAGCAGCTCAAGCTCATCACCGCCACCGAACCGCAGGAGGTGCGCTTCGACCAGCGGCTCAACGACCAGTCGGTGCGCGACCTGGGCGCCCGGCTGGCGCTGATCGAGCCGACGGCGCTGCACGTCGATTTGCTGCACGGCGTCAAGCAGGCGCGCAAGCTCTTCGAGAGCACGCCGCAGGACCAGCGCGTTCTCTACCTGGTCAGCGATTTCCGCCAGACGGATTTCAGCGGCCCCAACGGCGAAGCCCTGCTCGCCGAGTTGCAGGAGATGCGCAAGGCGGACATCCACATCAAGTTCGTGGACGTCGCCGACCCGCCGCGCCGCGCGGATGAGAAGGAATCGCCCTACCACGACAACCTGGCCATCGTCGGTCTGCGGCCCGAGTCCCGCGTCACCGCCCGCAACCGCATGACCGAGTTCGTGGTCACCCTCTTCAACTACAGCTTGACCGAACGCAAGAACGTGCAGGTCAAGGTCAAGGTCAACGGCCAGGACCGCGCCGACAGCAGCGTGCCGATTCCCGTGCTGCGGCCCGGTCAGAAGACCGAAGCCCGCTTCCACGTCTACCTGGACCAGCTGGGCGTCAACCAGATCTCGGCCAACATCGACCCCGAGGACAGCGGGCTGAACATCGACAACACCCGCTACGCCGTGGTCGAAGTCCGCGAGCGCGTGCCGATCCTGCTGATCGACGGCGACCCGGCCAACAGCCGGAAGGAAGGCGGCGACGCCTACTTCCTGCACGTCATGTTCAACGCCAACCGCGGCGTGGCCGCCGGCTACGACCTGGTCCTGGGCGTGCCCGCCGACCTGGAGCGGCCGAACCTCGAGCAATATCCCAGCATCTACCTGGCCAACGTCCGCGAGCTGGAAGACAAGCGGCTGGCCGCGCTGGAGAACTACGTCCGCAAGGGTGGCAACGTCGCCTACTTCATGGGCGAGCGCATCAACCCGGAGTTCTACAACAAGAAGCTTTACAACGACGGCAACGGCATCTTCCCCGTGCCGCTGGCCGACCGGGCCACCGCCGAACTGTCCGCCGAGGAGAAGGAACAGCGGCTGCTCGCCAACCTGGGCGACCCGCAGTATCAGCTGTTCCTCCGCAACGAGAACCACCCCATCTTCAAGGAAGTCTTCCCGTACAAGGACATCTTCAAGTTCCTGAGCGTGGACCGGCACTGGCCGGTGCAGCGTTCCCGCTGGAAGCCCACCCCCGGCAAGACCGAGGAACTGGCGACCTTGCCCAACCGCCAGTCGGTGGACGACTACAAGGACACCACGCAGGACTTGCTGACCAAGCTCAAGACGGTCCTCGAAAAGAAGGACTACGAGAAGTACCGCACGCGGTTCACGGTTTATCACGACGCGCTGCGCGACGTGCTGACCGGCAAGCCGCCGCACCGGCTGGCCAGCACCATCGAGACCATGCTGACCGACCGAGGCCAGCCCGGCAACCCCGACCTGCCCAACCTCGCCGAGTTCTGGGGCCAGACCGAGCGCGACGTGGAAGATCTGCGCGGCCGCTTCGAGCAACTGCGCGACACGGTGCAGTATGGCGACCCGCTGGTCGTCACCGGCCGTTACGGCAAGGGCCGCACCCTGGTCTGGTTGACCAGCGTCGGCCGCAAGTGGAACAGCTGGGCGGGCGACTTCCCGGTCTCGGCCACCTTCCCGGTCGTGATGATCGAGATGCAAAAGTGGCTGACGGCCGGCACCAGCGACGATAACTTGCTCGTGGGCCAGCCGTTCACCATTCAGCTGGCGGCGGCCCAGTACGAGGACAAGGTGCGCCGCATCTATCGGCCCGAAGGCCGCGAAAAGGGCGGCGAGAATCAGCCGGAGCCCAAGGCCGAACCGGGCACCCAGCCGGGCGACCAGGTTTCTCCGGAGCAGCGCGGCAAGGTGGAGCAGGACAAGCTGCTGTTCAGCTTCCCGGACGTCGTCAAGCCCGGCATGTACCTGTTCGAGTTCACGCCGAAGACCGAGGAAACCTCGACCGAGAAGCGCGAACAGATCGGCTTCGCCTTCAACGTGGACACGGAGACCGAAAGCAACCTGCTGCGGTCCAACCGCGACACGCTGGTCGATAAGGTGAAGCTCAACGACAAGGACAGCGGGGTGCGCTTCTACACCAGCGCCTCCGACCAGTTCACCGACCTGGAACAGAAGCAGCGCGACCTGTCGGAATATCCCTGGTTGTTCCTGCTCTTCCTGATCGTCCTGGTGTTGGAGCAGGCGATGGCCGTCCACCTGAGCTACCACCTGAAGGGCAACGAAGCCACCATGCCCGCCGGGGCCATGCGTCCGCAAACCGTTTGAACTTAAGCGTCGGGTGGGTCGAGCGTACTCGCGAAGACCCACCCCAGCGCCGCCAACCTCAATCGCTTTCGGTGGGTCTTCGCGACTACGCTCGACCCACCCTACAAAACTGTGCCGGGCCAATCGGTCAGCCGGGCCTGGAAATGAATAAAAGCGAACAAGGAAATTGATTCATGGCCACCGATACCACTGCCCCCGCCAAGCCCGAAACCAAACAGTTGACGGGCGACCCCGCAGCCCCGACTGGCAAGGTGTTGCCGTTGATTCTCCTGGCCGTGCTGCTGGTCGCGCTGGGCTACGGCGTGCATCGCTTCGTCAACTTCATCACGGCGGCCCAGGCGACCGAAGCCGTCGAGACGAAGTTTGTCTTCCGCCGTCTGACCGAGTCCGTGCAGTTGTTTGCACCGATCCCGCTGGGCGGCCGGGAAATCTCCGGCCGCGCCTTCTGGCTGACCTTGCTCTTTATCCCGCCGCTGATTGGCGTCGCCGTGCTGCTGGTACGGCATTTCGTCCGCAAGCGGCCCTTCCGGTTGGAAAACGGCATCGTCGTCGGCGTGCTGTTCGTGCCCGCGCTGGTGGCGACCTTCCTGTCCACGCGCATGGCCCCGCGCGCCCAGTACCTCGAAGTCGATCCGGCCATGTTCTGGATTCCGACCCTGATCGCCGTGCTGGCCGTCGGCCTGGTGTACGTCATCTGGATGTACATGCGCGACGCTGGTGCGGTCGGCTGGGCCTGGGCCACCTTCCTGGGGGCGACGCGCTTCGCCGTCTACCTGCTGCTGGCCTCGATCTTCCTGCTGCCCGCCTTGCAGACCTGGGAGAAGACCGAAGCCCATTCCCGCGTGCTGATCCTGCTGGACGTGAGCGGCAGCATGAACCAGGCGGACGTCGTCGCCGAGGAAGGCAAGCCGCTGCCGCCGACGCGCCTGGACCAGGTGCTGCACCTCATCAACGACAAGGACCAGGCGTTCGTCAAGGCGCTGCTGAAGAACAACCCCGTCGTCGTCTACAACTTCGGTGGCAAGCTCGACGAGGACTACAAGGAACTGAAACCCGACGGCAAACCGTGGACCGCCGCCGATTGGGCCGCGTTCGCCCGGCTCGACCTCAAGCTCTGGTTCCTCGACGGACTGAGCGAGGACGGCCAGCGCGTCGTGTCGAGCAGCGAGGGCTTCGAGGCCGGCAAGCCGGGCACGCCCGAGTGGGCCTCCCAGTGGGCCAAGGACACCACGTTCGAGGTCAAGGACTTGCCCGAAACCCCGGAGAACGCTCAGGCCAACCTCAAGAAGCTCAGCCCGCAGGACAAGGAAAAGTTCGACGCCAAGAAGGAACGCATCGAGAAGCGCATCCTGTTGAATCGCGACCTGGCCACGGGCAGCAACTACGGCGACTCGGTACTGACCGCGCTGGCCCGCGAATCGACCAACATGCTGGCGGGCATCATCGTCATCGGCGACGGCCACAGCAACCAGGGATCGCCCTCGACCTACGAGGAACTGCGCCGCCGCGCATCCAACCTGAAGGTGCCGCTCTTCACCGTGGCCGTCGGCGAGGTGCGCGAGCAGGTCAATACCCGCATCACCGACACGCAGTCGCCCGAACAGGCTCCGCCCGACGACAAGTTCATGGTCCGTCTCGAAGTGGACGGTGAAGGCCAGGCCGACAAGGAATTTACCGCTACCCTCGACATCTACAAGCCGGGCGACCCCAAGACGCCCGCGCTGCAACTGACGAAGACCGGCAAGTTCAAGGCCGTTGGTGGCGGGTTGCCGCATGGCACCCTGGAATGGATCATCGATCCCGCCTCCGATGAGTTCGCCGCGCTGCGTTCCGCCGCCGCGACCGGCAAGCCCGAGTTCCAGGAAGGCGAGTACCGCTTCATCGCCCGGATTCCGAAGGCCAAGGGCGAGCCGGAGCCGAAGAAGGAGCACGTCGGCGACGCCGCCGTGACGCAGATCATCAAGAAGCCGCTCCGCGTGCTGTTGTTCGCGGGCGGCCCGACGCGCGAGTACCAGTTCGCCCGCCGCCTGTTCGTCAACGAGGAAGACAAGAAGCGGGCCGAACTGAGCATCTGCCTCCAGGTCACCGATCCGAAGGGCGCTCGCGTGCAGGATGTGCCGCAAGAACGGCTGCTGAAAACGTTCCCCAGCTTCCTGCGCGTCGAGGATGACCCGAACGAGAAGCCCGAAGACAAGTATTACAACCTGGCGCAATACGACCTCATCATCGCCTTCGATCCCGACTGGCTGCAAGTACCGCTCGAAAGCCTGGTGCTGCTGCAAAAGTGGGTCGATCTCCAGGCCGGCGGTCTGATCATCGTCGGCGGGCCGATCCATACGTTCCAGATGGCGCGCGGCGGCAACCAGGAACGGCTGCGGCCGATCATCGACCTGTCGCCGGTGCGCGTCGAGGACAGCCGGCTGGCGGGATTGGGCGTCGAGCGCACCACCGCCAAGCCCTGGCGGCTCAACTTCCCCGGCGCCAGCGCTGAAAGCGACTACCTGAAGATCGACGAGGACAAGAAGGAACTGCTCGACGGCTGGAAGGACTTCTTCGGCGCCGGCGAGCCGCCGCTGCGCGGCATCTACAGCTACTACCCGATCAAGGCGGTCAAGCCGACAGCCACCACCGTGGCGACCTTCGCCGATCCGCAAGCGTTCGTCACCAAGGACGACAACTCCACCGAGCCGATGCCCTACGTGGTGACCATGCCGTACGGCAAGGGCAAGACCATCTGGGTCGGCTCCGGCGAGCTGTGGCGGCTGCGGCTCTTCAAGGAGCTATACCACGAGCGCTTCTGGACCAAGCTGGGACGCTTCGCCGCGTCCGGCACGCAAACCCGGCAGACGCGCCGCGGGCAGATCAACATCAGCCGGCAGTACACCGTGGGCAGCTACGCCCGGCCCAACGTCTCGCTTTTCGGCCCGGACCTCAATCCGCTGCCGGCCTCGGCCGAACCACAGATCAAGATCATCCCGCCGGCGGGCAGCAACGTGACGGCGAATCCGCTCAAGCTGTCGCCGCTGCGTGAAGGCGAATGGGCGGGCCGCTTCCAGGGCCGCTTCCTGGTGAATGCTCCGGGCGAGTGGAACCTGGAACTGCCGGTGCCCGGTTCCAGCGAAGTGATTCGCAGCAAGTTCATCGTCCGGGAATCCAACCCCGAACTGGACAACGTGCGGCCCGACTTCGGCCTGCTGCGGACGCAACTGGCCGGCACGGTCGCCGACCTGCGCCTGGGCGACAGCGGCAAGAGCGAACTGAAGGCCAGGCTGCGCAACACTCCTGCGACTCCGGACAAGACCAAAGGCGAGGTTGCTCCGCCCCCGGACAGCGGCAAGGACGATGAGACCAAGCTGTACTTCGACCTGCGCACGGCGCGGATCATCCCCGACTTCATCAAGGGCGAGCACCGCGAGCAGCGCAGCCGCGGCCCGATCCAGGACCTCTGGCCCGCCGGCCCGCAGATGTCGCTGTTCGGCATTCGCGGCGCGGTGGGCCTGATCATGCTCATCGTCATCGGCCTGCT
>JAEUIF010000641.1 GCA_016795185.1 Planctomycetia bacterium
GCCGTTTCCCTGGCAATTGCACCTGGTTCGCCACACGCCGCTCGGTCCGTTTCTGGTACGCGGGTTGAACCTGTTTTGCAAGGGCGCGGTTCGGTCGTGCGTGACGCGCAAACCCATGAACGCCGAAGTGCGTGCGGGCTACCTACGGCCGTACGATTCCTGGGCGAACCGCATCGCGGTGCTGCGTTTCGTGCAAGACATCCCGCTGAGGCCCGGCGATCCCGGTTACGATTTGGTCACGGAAACGCAGGACAACCTGCACCGGCTGACGGGCATGCCGATGTTGATCGGCTGGGGCCTGCGCGATTTCGTCTTCGACCGGCATTTCCTTGCGGAATGGGAGCGTCGCTTCCCCGCCGCCGAGGTGCATCGCTTCAAAGACGCCGGCCACTACATCCTCGAAGACGCGGGCGAGGAAATCCTGCCATTGGTCCGCAAGTTCCTGGCCGAGCACCCGTTGCCGGCTGCCGTCTCATGACCTCGCCTGCCCTCGTCAATGTCGCCGCCCACCTGCCGAAACTAGCGCAACGGCAGCCGGATACCCTGGCCGTGTTGTGTCCCATCAAATCGGATCGCGAAGGGCGCGCCGATTACTTGCGCTGGACCTATCGGCAACTGAACGAGGAAAGCGACCTGCTCGCGCACGGCCTGGAAGCCGTCGGCGTGCGGCGCGGCGTGCGCACGGTGCTGATGGTCAAACCGAGTCTGGAGTTCTTCGCCCTGACCTTCGCGCTGTTCAAGATCGGCGCGGTGCCGGTGCTGGTCGATCCGGGCATGGGCGTCAAACACCTGGGCAAGTGCCTCGCCGAGGCGGAACCGGCAGTGTTCATCGGCATTCCGCGGGCGCACGTCGGGCGCGTGCTCTTCGGCTGGGCAAAGCAGACCTTGCGGACACTTGTGACAGTCGGACGCAAGTGGGGCTGGGGCGGTCACACGCTCGCCGACATCAGGCAGCGCGGCGCGGGCCGCCCGGCTTTCCCGCTTGCACCAACGACGGGCGAGGAGGTGGCCGCGATCCTGTTCACCAGCGGCAGCACCGGGCCACCCAAGGGGGCGGTCTACACGCACGGCATCTTCGCCAGTCAGGTTGCCATGCTGCGCGATCTCTACGACATCCGGCCGGGTGAAATCGACCTCTGTACCTTCCCGCTGTTCGCCCTGTTCGCGCCGGCCCTGGGCATGACGGCCGTGATTCCCGACATGGACGCCACCCGGCCCGGCTCGGTGCGGCCGGCGAATGTGATCGCACCGATTCGCGCATTCAGCGTGACCAACATGTTCGGCTCGCCCGCGCTGCTGCGGCGCGTGGTCAGCGCGGGCCAGCCGTTGCCGTCGCTGAAGCGGGTCATATCCGCCGGCGCGCCGGTGCCTGCCGACCTGATCGAACGTTTCACTGCCTTGCTCCCGGCCGGGGCACAACTCTACACGCCCTACGGTGCGACGGAAGCGCTGCCGGTGTGCTCCATCGGCAGTGACGAAATCCTGAAGGAAACGCGCTTCCGGACGGCCGAGGGCGCGGGCGTCTGTGTCGGCCGCCCGGTCGCCGGCATGCAAGTGAGGATCATTCGTATCAGCGATGAGCCGATTGCCGCCTGGAGCGATGACCTGTTGTCGCCCAGGAGTGAGATCGGCGAAATCACCGTGCAAGGCCCGGTGGTGACGCGCGAGTATTTCAACCGGCCCGAAGCGACCGCGTTGCACAAGATCACCGCGCCCGACGGCTTCTGGCACCGGATGGGCGACGTGGGCTATTTTGACGAACAGGGCCGGCTCTGGTTCTGCGGACGCAAGGCCCATCGAGTGCGCACCGCGACGCAGACGCTGTTCACCATTCCCTGCGAAGCGGTCTTCAACACACATTCCGGTGTTTCCCGCACTGCCCTGGTGGGCGTCGGTCCGCCAGGCCAGGCGCGCCCCGTGCTGTGCGTCGAGTTGAAAGAAGAACGGCGGCACACCGATCAAGAACAGGTCCGCCGCGAACTGCTGCAACTCGGCGCGGCGCGGCCACACACACGCGAGATCGCCACGATCCTGTTTCACCGTGGGTTCCCGGTCGATATTCGCCACAACGCGAAA
>JAEUIF010000649.1 GCA_016795185.1 Planctomycetia bacterium
TGCTGGTGTGTGGACCTCATCCTTTCAAAAGACCGCTGAAGCCAGCGCCTATCACTGCCCGCCGGCACCGCCTACAATCAGTGTGACCGCGTTGCTACAGTTGGCCCACTGGTGCCAGCAGCAACGCTGTACGCACGGAGGAAGTACCCCATGTCCGACTTCGTTGATCTCTCCCTGCCCCCCCGCGCCCAGCACGAACGCCACGGCAGACCCCGCCGCGCTGGACTCAACTGACACCCCAGTGTCAGCAGGCCCTGCTCCAGCTGCTCAGCGACCTGCTTCAGCGCCGCCTCTCACCCGCCGGCCAGGAGGTGCGTGATGAACCCCGCTGAACCCGCTCCCACCCTGCTCTCCAGCAAGGTCAAACCGCATCACCTCGCCCGCAATGCGGTCGTCTACGTCCGCCAATCGACCGTGCAGCAGGTTCTCAACCACCGGGAATCCACGGCCCGCCAGTATGCCCTCGATCGTCGCGCCGTGCAACTCGGCTGGCCCGCCGCCAGCGTCGTGGTCGTGGATGACGACCAGGGCTGCTCCGGCCAAACCGCCGCCGGCCGTGCCGGCTTCGCCTACCTGCTCAGCGAAGTGGCCCTCAATCACGTCGGCATCATCCTTGGTCTCGAAACCAGCCGCCTGGCCCGCTCCAACAAGGACTGGCACCAACTGCTCGAAGTCTGCGCCCTCTTTCAGACCTTGCTTGCCGATCAGGACGGCGTCTATGATCCCACCAACTACAACGATCGCTTACTGCTCGGACTCAAGGGCACTATGAGCGAAGCCGAGATCCATCTGCTCCGCAGCCGCATGTACGAAGGCTTGCTGCACAAGGCGCGCCGCGGCGCAGTCTATGGCCATCCGCCCATCGGCTACATCAAAGGAGCGGACGGCCGCTTCACCCTGGATCCCGACGAACAAGTGCAAAGCGTCGTCCGCTTGCTCTTCACGCAATTCGAGCGGCAGGGCACCGTCAGCGGCTTGCTGCGCTGGTTGGTGCAGCACGACATGCGTATCCCGGTGCGGCCGCACCAGCGTGACCAGCGCGGCCAGTTGCAGTGGCGGCGGCCCAATCGCGTCACGCTGCAATGCTTGCTGCACCATCCCCTCTATGCCGGCTTTTATCGCTTTGGCCACCGCACGATCGATCCCCGCAAGAAAGTCCCCGGCAAACGGCAGAGCGGGCGAACGCTGCGGGCACCGCACGACTGCCTGGTGCTGCTGCCGGACCACTGCCCGGCTTACATCACGGCGGCGCAGTTCTGGGCCAATCAGGAGCGGTTGCAACAGAATCGTGCCCGCGCCGACACGCTGGGCGCGCCGCGCCAGGGACCGGCCTTGCTGAGCGGTCTGCTGCGCTGCGGCCGCTGCGGTTACCGGCTGGTGGTCAACTACAACAATGCCCACAACGGTCTGCGCTACAACTGCCATCGCGCCCTGACCTGCTACGGCGAACCGGAGTGTCAGAGCCTCTCCGGCAAACGTCTCGATGCGTTCATTGCCGAGCAGGTGCTGGCGCTGCTGCAACCGGCGGCGCTGGAACTGCACCTGGCCGCGGCGGCCGACTTGGAGCAGCAACGGCAGGCGCTGCACCAGCACTGGCAGCAGAAATTGGAACGCGCCGGCTACGACGCGGAGCGCGCCGCCCGGCAGTACGGCACCGTCGAACCGGAGAATCGCCTGGTGGCGCGGGAACTGGAGCGGCGTTGGGACGAAGCCTTGCACGCCCAGCGGCGGTTACAGCAGGAGTACGACCAGTTCTGCGCGACGCAACCGGCGCGGTTGACGGCCGCGCAACGGGAGCAGATTCGCCAGTGGGCCCAGGACATTCCCGCGCTGTGGGCGGCGGCGAGCACCACGGCGGCGGATCGGCAGCGGCTGATCCGCATGCTCATCGAGCAAGTCGAAGTAACGGTGCAGGGGCAGAGCGAGCAGGTGCAGCTGGCCATCACCTGGGCGGGTGGGTGCGTCAGCCGGCACCCGTTTGTGCGCAGCGTCAACAGCTATGCACAGTTGGCCGACTACCCACGTTTGTGTGCGCGCATCGAGGAACTGCGGGCGCAGGGACGGTCGATGGCCGAAGTCGCAGCCGCGCTCAACACCGAGGGCTTTTTGCCGCCGCGGCGCGTGACGTGTTTCAGCGGCGGCATGGTGGCGGGCTTGCTGGCGCGCAAGTACGCGCAGGCGGGGCAGAGCTACGGCCAGCAGCGGGCGGCGGCGTTACGGCCGGGCGAGTGGCTGCTGGGCGACCTGGCGCGGCACCTGGGGATGCCCGCCGCGACGCTGCACCACTGGCGGAAAGCAGGCTGGGTAAAGGCACGGAAGCTGCCGACGCCGGACGGCCTCTGGGCCATCTGGGCCACGGGGGCCGAGCGGAAGCGTCTGGCGCGGTTACGGCGGCATCAGCAGAGCCAGCCGAACCAGGACATCCCGCAGGAATTGAAGACGCCGCAGCGCCCAGGCAAAAAGTAGTTCCACTCACAGGGGACCCCGGGCTTGGCCCTGGTCCTCATCACTGATAGGCTTCTCGCTATGGAGGCATTATGGCTGGGAAACGGA
>JAEUIF010000654.1 GCA_016795185.1 Planctomycetia bacterium
CAGCGCTCTGAGCAGGGTCAGTATAGGCGGCGAGTATGGGGTGTCAAGTCAACAGACCGACTAGAATAGCCACGTGGAATTACCTTCCGCATTTTGCCACGGATCATCCGCGATGAAGCCAGGACGCAATGGCGATGGAACAAACCCTCGTAGTCCTGAACGAACTGGAAGCACAAGGCCACTTCACGCGCTACGCGATTGGCGGCGCGATCGCCTTGCTATTCTACACCGAACCTGTGCTGACCTATGACCTGGATGTTTTTTGCTTGCTGCCCACGACGGACGCTCCACTGATTACGCCGTCTCCCGTGTACGACTATCTGAAAAGTCGAGGATTCGAGCCAGAACACGAGCATATCATGATTGCCGGCGTGCCCGTCCAGTTCATTCCTGCTTACAACGATCTGATCCTTGAGGCCGTGGAACAGGCCGCGGTGCAACCGTACAAGCAAACCTGGACGCGAGTCCTTTCATACGAACACCTGCTTGCCATCATGGTGCAAATGGGACGACCGAAGGACCGTGCGCGGTTGACTCAGGCGCTGGATGAACGTCAGCCCGATGAGGCACTGCTTCGTTCGATCCTGGAGCGACATGGCTTGTTGACCACCTGGGAATCTATAGGACGCTAAGCGCATGCCACCCGAACCATCCAACCAAACCCTGGCGCAGTCCGCGTTTCGACAGAAAGAAGTCCGTCGCCGCGCGCTGGGGATGCTGAGCTTCGAGCAGAAAATCGATTTGCTAATCCGCTTGCAGCACCTGGCCAGCGATATCCGTCGTGAAGTGGGCGGCACCTACCGCCGGCCGTGGCGAATCAACCAATAACCCGAGGTACCCTCAATGCTCGTCCGACTCAAGGAAGCCCTCCAGCAGAACCGTGTCGTCCGTGTCTTCGCGCTGGGGCAACTGTGCAGCCCTAAGCTGGCCGAGATGGTCGGCTTTCAGGGCGGCTACGATGCCGTCTGGCTGGACCAGGAGCATGTCGGCCTGACCATCGAACAGATCGAGCAGGCGGCGCGGGCGGCACGTGGCGTGGGCCTCGACAGCTTCGTGCGCCTGACGCCCACCGACTATGCCACGGTCATGCGACCCCTGGAGGCAGGCGCGGGCGGCATCATGGCGGCCCAGGTGCGCAGCGCGCGGGAAGCCGCCGACATCGTGCGCTGGGCCAAGTTCCACCCGCTCGGTTTGCGCGGCGTCAACGGCAGCGGCGTCGACAACCGCTATGGCAGTTACGGCAGCGGTGGCTTGAAGGAGTACTTCCAGCGCGCCAACGCGGAGACCTTCATCGCCATCCAGATTGAGAACACGGAAGCACTGGAGGAAGTAGAGAAGATCGCGGCCGTGAAAGAAGTGGATGTGCTCTTCGTCGGCCCTGGTGACCTCGGTCAGTCGCTGGGCATTCCCGGCGACTGGGACCAGCCGCGCATGTGGCAAGCGCTGGAGCGCGTAGCGAAAGCAGCCCGCGACCACGGCATCCACTGGGCCATCCTGCCCCCGACCCCTGCCTATGCAAAGCGCTGCGTCGAACTCGGCTGTCGGATGCTGTCGATCGGCCTGGATACCTGGACGATGGCGAAGGGGCTCAAAGCCTATCGTGCGGAGTATGCCGATTATTTCGGCTAGCGGCCCTGGAGAAGCGGGGGGAAATGAATTGCGTGCCGCCTGTCCGGTGCCCTATAGTTTTACGTTGTACATTGCGACTTGCACCCGCGCCGCAATGGCACTGGAGGTCGCTCCCCCATGCTCACCCTCCGCTGGCGAAACTGGCTAGCATCGCTCGACGGCGAACGCCGTCGCGGCGCGCGTCGACCCCGCTTCCGGCCGTCGCTGGAATGCCTGGAAGACCGCCGCACGCCGGCCACCATCACGGTGACGAACACGCTCGACAGCGGCGCTGGGTCGCTGCGCGAGGCCATCGACAAATCCAACGCCAGCGTCGGCGTGATAGACACGATCCTTTTCAACATTCCCACCAGTGACGCCGGCTTCCAGGACGCCGGTACTGTGGGCGTTTTCGACCCGGGCGACTACTGGTCGATTCAGCTACAGTCCGCACTGCCGACCATCACCGACGCGGTCATCATCGACGGCTGGACACAGTCCGGATTCAGCGACCGGCCAATCATCGAATTGGACGGTACGGCCGCGGGGGCGGTTAATGGTCTGACCGTTACGGGCAAGGGCAGCACGATCCGCGGGCTGATTATCAACCGCTTTGGTGGCGCCGGCATCCGCCTGGACCCCAGTTCGAGCCTGTCCGGCAACTTGCTCCAGGGCAACTTCATCGGTGTCGACGCCAGTGGTACGCTCGACCGGGGCAACGGCCGCTCGGGCGTGGAGATCGTCAACGCCGCCGCCAATACCATCGGCGGGGATACCGCGCTCGATCCCCGCGTCCGCAACGTCATCTCGGGCAACGACAACGTGGGCGTCGCGATCTATGGCTCCGGCGCGGACCGCAACTTGGTGCAGGGGAATTTCATCGGCACCGACGTCAGCGGCACGCTCGACCTGGGCAACGCCTTCCAGGGGGTCTACATCGGCGACGGCAGTGGGTTCTCGCCATCGGTGCCCGGCGTCGCCGCCAACAACACCGTGGGCGGGTTGACCACGACGCCGGGCACGGGGCTGGGCAACCTCATTTCGGGCAACGACCACAACGGCATCTGGATCAACGGCGGCAAGTTGAACGCCCAGGGCGCACCAATCGGGGCTAACCTCGTACAGGGCAACCTGATTGGCACCGACGTCACCGGCAACCAACCGCTCGGCAACGCGCGGGTCGGCGTGCTGGTGGTGCAATCCGGGTCGAACACCATCGCCGGTGCCAACGCCCAGGGTCGCAACGTCATTTCGGGCAACCTGGACAACGGCGTGGCCATCTACGGCCTAGGCGCGGACCACAACCTGGTCCAGCACAACTTCATCGGCACGAACATCACGGGCGACGCGGCGCTCGGGAACCTATCGTCGGGCGTGCTGATCGGCGAGGACCCCCACAGCAAGTTCACCGGCAGCGCCACGCGCACCCTGGTCCTAAACAATGTGCTTTCGGGCAACGGTACGGCCGGGGTTAATGGCGAGGGCGTCGAGATCGCCGGCGTCGGCGCGGATTTCAACGTCGTCCAGGGGAACCTCATCGGCACCGATGCCACAGGCACTCTGCCCCTGGGGAATCTGATCTCCGGGGTGCAGATTGTCCTCGGCGCGTCCCACAACACCATCGGTGGCTCGTCGGCGGCTGCGCGGAACATCATCGCGGACAATGGCCTGGACGGTGTGAACATTTTCGGGACGGGCACGGACGCGAACGTGGTGTCCGGGAACTACATCGGCATCAACCTGGACGGCAACGAACTGGGTAACGCGCGTCATGGCGTCGCCGTCCGTGCCGGGGCGGCGGACAACACGGTCGGCGGCAATTCGGCCAGGACCCGAAACCTGATTTCTGGCAACGTTGAGAACGGCGTGCAGATCGACGGGGGCTCCATCCGCAACCTGGTGGCGGGCAATTTCATCGGCACCGACCTGCACGGCGTCAGTGCCTTGCCCAACGGCGATAACGGCGTGTTGCTGTTGGAGGCGGAGAACAACACCATCGGTGGCGCCACGGCGGGCTTACGCAACATCATTTCCGGCAACGGCGCCAACGGCGTCGTCATCGCGGGCTCAACCGAATTGGGCAACCTGGTCGTCGGCAACTTCATCGGCACGGATCGTACCGGGACGCGAAGGGTCGGCAATTTCCTGGACGGCGTCGTCATCCGCGACGGCGCGAGCTTCAACACCATCGGCGGCGCTTCGCAGCCCTCGCCGACGGGCGGGCTCGGCAATGTGATTTCCGGCAACAATTTCGGAGTCGACGACCCGGACATCGGGACGGGTGTGGTCATTACGGGAGCGGACTCCAACCTCGTCCGGGGCAACTTCATTGGCGTGGACGTGACCGGCAACCGGCCGCTGCCGAATCACGGCAACGGCGTGGCCATCGTCGACGCCGCCTGGGGCAACACTGTCGCCGGCAACGTCATCAGCGCCAACACCGGCGACGGCGTCGGCATCGCCGCTGACGCCTCCAATAACTTGTTGCGCGGCAACCGGATCGGCACCGGTGTCGGCGGCGGCGCGCTCGGCAACGCGGGCCACGGCGTCGCGGTCGCCGACGCCTTCGACAATACCATCGGCGGCCTGAGCGCGGGCTTCGGCAACGTCATCGCCTTCAACCGGGGCGCCGGCGTGTCCGTGCTCCAGAGTCCCGGCATCACGATCCTCTCGAACGCAATTTTCGAGAACGGTGGTCTCGGCATTGACCTGGTCGGCGGCACGGAGGATGGCTTTGGCGTGACCGCCAACGACGACGACGACGATCCCGACGGCGATGGCTTGCAAAATTACCCGCTGCTGGTGAGCGCACAGCCGGGCAGCACGGTCATCGCCGGCACGCTGCGGTCCGCCTCGGATTCCACCTACCTGCTGCAATTCTTCGCCAGCCAGCAACCCGACCCCAGTGGGCACGGCGAGGGCCAGTTTCTTATTGGCTCCGCGGTGGTGACGACGAATAGCACAGGGCTGGCCAGCTTCCGATTCGTCTTTGCGGCGGTGTTCCCCCAGGGGGGCTTCATCACGGCCACGGCGACCAGGATATTCATCGAAGGGTCTGCCTTTTTCAGCAGCACCTCGGAGTTCTCGGGCTACCAATTCTTGCCGCCCAGCAGCCCGAGTCCCAGCCCCATCGACCCCGCCGACCTGGACCCGCCGCCCGACCCGGCCGATCCGCAGGTGGGCGGGGCGGCGGAGTTGGCCGGCAATGTGTTGTTCGCCGGGACCGAGCAGCGGCGCTTGCTGCAAAGCGGGTTCCGGAGTCAGGAGCAGACTCTCGGCGGCGGCGCGTTGACGCAGTCGTTGCTCGGCGCGGTGTTCAATGGTGAGCTCGGCGGCGGCTTGTTCGACGACTTGAACGGCAACGGCCGGCTCGACCCCGGTGAACTGCCGCTCGTCGGCCAGATCGTCTACCTCGACGCCAACGACGACGGCGCGCTCAACGACGACGAATGGTGGACCATCACCAACAAGCGCGGCGAGTATCGCTTCCAGAACCTGCCGCCGGGACGGTACATCGTGCGGCCCGTGACGGCTTACGAAACCACGGTCGCCCTGCTCAACAAGGGCTACCAGGTCAAGCGGACGCCGCCGATGTTGACCACCGCGCCCGTCACCGGCCGACAGCAGGCGGAACTGACCTCGCAGCAACGCTCGGTCATCGACCTGAACTTTACCGCGCGTGTCCGCCCCGACGTGCGGCCGTTCGCGCCGATCAACCCGACGCCCGACAAGACTACGCCCACGGGACCGCAGGGCCGGCTGCCCCGCGATCCCGTACCGGAGGCCCCGCGCGTCGAAGCGCCGCCGGCTCCGGGCAACGCGGCTCCCCCGGAACCTGCGCCCAGCGAATAGTTGACTTTCCCGGACGGCCAGGACGACGCCATGCAATGGGAAAGCCGGACCAGTTTCCTGGCGACTCTGGAAAGCCATCAGCTGCTCGAACCGCGCCAGTTGCGCGAGCTGTCCGGCGACCCGGACGCTGACCGCCCGCAAGTGCTGGCGCGCAGACTGGTGCAACGCGGCTGGCTGACGACCTGGCAGGTGGAACAACTCGAAAACGGCCACGCCGCTCAACTGGTCCTGGGCCAGTACCTCCTGCTCGAACCGCTCGGCCAGGGCGGCATGGGCGTGGTCTACAAGGCCCGGCACCGCCGCCTCGATCGCCTCGACGCCGTCAAGCTGATCCGCAAGGAACACCTCACCAGCGAAACCGCCGTGTTGCGCTTCTACCAGGAAGCGCGCGCCGCCGCCCGGCTGCACCATCCCAACATCGTCTCGATCTACGACGCGGATGAGGTCGCCGGCACCCACTACATGGCGATGGAATACGTCGCCGGAGTCGATCTGGCGCACTTGCTGAAGAAGCACGTCCGGCTCAAGGTCGTCCAAGCGTGCGAGTACATCCGTCAGGCGGCGCTCGGTTTGCAGCACGCGCACGAACGCGGCCTGGTGCATCGCGACCTCAAACCGTCCAACCTGATCGTCGCTGCCTCGCCGGGCCAGGCGGGCCGCCAGCTCGAAAGCGAGGTCATCAAGATCCTCGATATGGGCTTGGCCCGCCTCGATCAGCATACCAACGACCTGTCGTCCGAACGGCCGATGACCAACCCCGGCGGCCTGATGGGCACGCCGGACTACATGGCCCCCGAGCAAGCGCAGGACGCGCATGGCGTCGATATTCGCGCCGACCTGTACAGCCTGGGCTGCACGCTCTATCACCTGCTGACCGGCAAGGTGCCGTTCCCGGGCGGCAGCTTGCTCAAGAAGCTGGACGCACACCGCTCGCAGCAACCGCAGCCCCTGACCCACTATCTGCCCCAGCTGCTGCCGGAAGTGGAACGCATCGTCTTCCGCCTGATGGCCAAGCAGCCGGCCGACCGCTATCAGACGCCGGCGGAGTTGGCCGTCGCCCTGAGCCAGCTGCTGCTGCCCGACGAGGCCGACGAGGATGCACCGACCACGGCGTATATCGAAGGCGCTATCGCGCCGCCCGTCGATGGCCGCGAGGCCACGGGCTCGGGCGAGGCCACTGGTCCCGGCGAAGTGACAAGTTCCGGCGCAGCCGACAGTAACCCTGGCGAGCCCACCGGCGAGGCCAGCGCTCCCTCGATTCGCCTGGAGTCAGCCCCCCATACGCTGAGCGACGACCGGCCGGGGTGTACCGTGGCGGATGAGCGGGCGCTTCAGTCGCCCACCAGGCCTGCCACGATGGCAAGTCGCGTCGAACGCGAAGCGACAGCCGCCACCGTGGCGCCGGAACATCTGCTCTCGGCCTCGGAATCGGCCTCCACCGTTTCGATTCGTCCAGCGCGGCCACGGCCGACCGAGCCTTCCGAGTTCCAGTTGCCGCCCGACCCGGCGACCCCGGAACCCAAGTCAGCCGCCGCGCCCTCGAGCGGCTCAACGGCCCCGCTCATCGCGCCGCGCCGGCGCGGCCCCCGCTACGCCGCCGCAGTGCTGGGCGTGCTCAGTGTGGCGGCAGCGGCCGTCGCGGTTGCCCAGTGGCCGTTGTTCATCGGTCCCGCACCGCTGGCGACGGAGCCGACCGCCCGCCTCGTCACGGGACCGCGCGTCACGGAGCCGTTCATTCCGAACACAGGCACCACCAAGCCGCCGCCGGCCACGCAACCGAAAGCGACGAGCAAGACGCCCGTTGTTCCCGACTGGCAGCCGGGGCCGGTGGCACTGGCGTTGCCGGTCGACTTCGTCAGCGGCCCGGCAGCGCTCTCGACGGACGGCCGCTGGTTCTTGATCGCCGAGGAAGTGAAGAAGGAAGTCACCGCATCGACAGTGTTTCGCTTCGCGCTGCAAACCTCGGGCGCGGAACAGAAGACCGGCATGGAAGCACGCGGCCCAATCGACAGCATCGCCATCGCCACCGACGGCAGCGCGCTGCTGGGCAGCAAGAACATGCTGGAGCGGCCGGTGCCTACGCTCATTGGTCTGTGGAAGCCGGCCAGCGGACTGCCGCCGAGCGCCGCCACGGTCGCTTCACCGGCAGTCACCGCGCTGGCGTTCTCCGCGCGGGGCGACCGCATGCTGTCGGGGGACGGCCTGGGCAACGTGCAGCTTTGGGAGCGCGAGCGCGACGCGCTCCGCAAGGGACCGCCCTGGCCGCAGAGCCACCAGAAGCAGGAAATCCGGCAGCTGGCCTTCACGCCGGACGGGGAGTACGCCGTCTCCGCCGGGCGCGACAAGATCATTTGCGTCTGGAACGTGAAGGAAGGTCGCGTGGTGACGCGCTTTTCCGGGCACGAGCAGGGCTTCGTGACGGCGCTGGCCGTCTCGCCGGTGAAGCCCTTCCTGGTGCTATCCGGCGACTACTACGGTGTGCTGCACCTCTGGCAACCGCTGGACTGGAAAGCTGGCGACAACACGCGCCTGGTCCAGCCCGACGCGAAAGCTCCCATTCGGGCAGCGGCGTTCGATCCCCAGGGATTGCGCTGTGTGTCCGGCGGCGACGACCGCCAGCTGACCTGCTGGGACGTGCCGAGCCGCCAGCGCGTCGGCGCGCTGATCGAGCACAAAGCCCGCATCCTGGCGGCGGCCTTCGCGGGCGACGGCACCCATATCATTTCCGCGGGCGATGACAGACAGCTCTTTCGACAGCGCTGGCCGGTTGAGAAGCCACAGCCGTGAGCGTGCAGTTCGTAGTT
>JAEUIF010000661.1 GCA_016795185.1 Planctomycetia bacterium
CGCCACCGCCGGAACGACCCGGTCGCGCCTGGTCCGGCCGCGTGTTCGTCGAGGAGAGCAACGACTTCGACGGCTTGAACCGCGTCAACGGCCAGGTACTGATCGAATCGTGCAGCCGTTTCGGCTTTCAGGCGGGGTGGAGTTACCTGCGTGAGGAACTCGATTGCGGCTGCCACGATGAACTCTGGCTGGGCGACGCGACGCTCACGTTCCTCTTCGCCCAGAGCGACCGGGTGCAGCTGCGCACTGGCCTGGGGTGCCGCTGGCTGACGGACGGCAGCGACAGCGATTTCGGCGTAAACTTCCTCTATGGCGGCGACTTCTATCCGGCCAAGCCGCTGGTCATCTCGACGGCTATCGATTTGGGCAACCTGGGTTCGGCCTTCGTCATTCATGGCCGTGCGACGGCGGGCATCATCTGGTCGCGCTTTGAGTTATTCGGCGGCTACGACTGGCTGCGGATCGGCTCAGCAGACTTGCACGGACCGGTGCTGGGCGTGCGGCTGTGGTTCTGATTGTTGGGGGCCGCCGGACCTGCATCGGCAAACCACCCTCCGAGCCCAGAAATTTTCGTCGGGCACGAAGGGTTGAAAACCCCAATGTTTTGCCACTGCGCGCCAATTGCTTCTTGGCACGGAGTGGCCAAAACCCCAATGTTTTGCCACTGCGCGCCAAAATGTTCATTTTGTGCCGACTGCCCTTGATCCACCGCACCCCGGCTTGGCAGACTTCAATAACCCGTTGGATACATCGAGCCCCGGAGCGTCACAGCTGCACCCGACGCACTGGCACCTGATTGGCCTGTCGAACCACGTAGGGTGCGTCCAGCCCGCAGGGCGCAGCCGCACCAACAGCGCCGGGGTTTCGCTCTGCGTCAGCGACGGCAAGGATGCGTCTCTCCCATCTTGAACCGATATAGAAGTCAGTCGCCGGCGCTGTCGGTGCGGCTGCGCCCTGCGGGCTGGACGCACCCTACAACTCAGCACCGACATAGAAGCTAGTCGCGCGGCTGCGCCCTGCGGACTGGACGCACCGTACGGTTGCTGCGGGGTTGGCTTCCCGCTCACCGCTTCGGTGACAGCAGGTGATAGATCGGGTGTTTCGGATCATCGCTCACCCACCAGAGTGCGCCGCGGTAGAGGTATTGCTTCTGCTGTTCCGCCAGGTTGAATGGGCGTGCGCCGATGCGGCCGAAGACGCCCAGCTGGTTGCCGGATTCATCCACGGCGCGGTCGCGGTCCAGGGCCTTCGAGATGCTGACCGCGTGCCCGCCCTTGGGCAGCTTGTGCGTGGCGATCAGTTGCGGCTGCGGGCGCGGGCTGAAGCCCTGGTTGCCGGGCGTCTCCGGCGAAGTGAGTTGCACCACGCGCAGGCCGTTTTTGCCGTCCGCCAGATAGGCAAACTCACTAACGTAAGTGATGCCCAGCTTCACATCGTGCAGGTCGTTGATGCAGCCGCCGGCCGTGTACACCTGGTCGATCTTGGCTTTCTCCGGGTTCTCGATGTTCAGGATCACCAGGCCCTGCTTGCCCGCCGCCACGTAGCCGTAGGTCCGCGCCAGGTAAATGCTGTGGGCATGCTCCAGTTCGACGCGATGCACCAGCTTGGGATGTCCGGGGTACGTGATGTCCAGCACCGCCACGCCTTCTTCGTCGCAAGCGAACAGATAGCGGAACTGGCTCGTCGTCATCTCCGGGTGCTTCAGCTGATCGAAGACCTTGACCACTTCGGGCTTCAGCGGGTCATTCAGGCAGACCACGACCAAGCCCGCGTCGCAGCAGATGTAAGCATAGACGCCGTGGAAAGCGATGTGCTTGGCGCCGGTGAGCAGGCCGTCCGGGTTGAAGGTGACGGCGCGGTCGATGAAGTTGTTCGTCGGGATGCCGTCGATCAACGTGGTCACGTTCACCAGGACCAGGCCCTCGCAGGCATCCGCCACCGCTGCATAGCCGTAAAGCGGGTGAATCGCTTGTTCCTTGTTGGCCGCCATGCGGGTGCGCGTCGGATCGAGAATCATGGTCGTCGGCAGCGCGACGTAGCGGGCGTCCTTGGTGCGGACGTAGAGCCGCTGGCCCAGCGGCGACACCGGAGCCGTGGTGATGCGCTCGGAAAACGCCTTGTGGTCGATGAAGGCGATGTCGAAGGCGCGCATGCCGCCCTCGCCGCAGGCCGCGAATAAGTACTCGCCGCGCATCTGCACCTGATGCACCTTCACTTTGCGGAACGGATTCAGGATTTGCTCGCCGATGTCCTTACCGGGATGCTCGTGGGCGAAGGGCAGCTGCCGGCCGTTGGCGATGTGCTTCGCGAAGTAGTCCGGGAAGGCGATCTCGTGCAGCGTGCTACCGATGACCGCCTGCGGCTCTTCCTGCTCCGTGACGATGACGCCGAACAGGCCGTGGTCCTCCGCCGCCAGCCAGCAGTAGCGGCCCATGAAGTTCACGTAGTTGGTGCCCTGCATCAGCAACTGGGCCATGATGGCGTTGTTGTCGTTGTTCGCCGAGACATGGCAATCGGTACACATCTTGGTCGCGCCCTTGCCGCGCACCGTGTGCGGCACGTTCGTGCTGAAGGCGATGCCGCTGAAACCCTCGGCCGAAATGGTCTGCTGCTGCACGTAGATGGATTCGCGGTTGTTGTTGTACGAGCCGACGTGGATGGCGCACGACGAGCGGGCCGGCCCGATGCGGTTGCCGGTCACGTCGCCGTCGCGGGCGAGCATGTACACATCCTCGCGCAGCGTCTGGAGGTTGTAGCCGACGAGGTTGCGGGTCACATCGCCCTCGTTGTGCAGCTGCGGCATCTTCTTGTTCGCCTTCTGCACCAGATGGCAGCCGAAGCAACTCGGGTTCCACGAGGAATGGCAGGCGATGCAGCTCATGTTCTCGTTGCTGTGGGCGCACTTGCCCTCGCCGGGGCCGGGCGGCGTGCCGTAGATCAGCTTGCCGGTTTCATCCATGCGCACGGTCTTGGCCAGTTGCGCCTTGTGATTGAAACGTGGATTGCCGGGCGTGATCGTGTCCACCACCTGCGGCACTTCCCAGCGCGGGTACTTGTTCTCGGCATCGGGCACCATGCCGTTCTGGAAGATGCGCTCGCCCACGCGCTCGAAGCGCCGCCGACCGCTGGGGCTGCGCAGTTCTTCGAGATTGCGCCCCTCAGCGCCGGACGCATAGCTCGCCGGTCCGGTCGTGCGCAGCTTTGGCCGTTCCGTCACGGTGCCGTGGCAATCGATGCACTGAATCTCGACCGCGGCGCGCACCTCGCCCTGCAAGCGGCCGTTGCCGTGAACGTCCTGCACGAAATGGCAATCGATGCAGTGCATGCCGCGTTCGAGATGGATGTCGAGCAGGTGGACCGGAATGCCGTCCTGGCCGCGCGTGTGGGGATTCATCGCCGCCATCAGTTGCTGCGTCGTCACGTTCGGCAGCAGGTTGCCGCTGCGGTCGAGCATCGTGCCCTTGCGGTCGCGCTGGTAGACGGCGCGGAACAGCCAGCCGTGGCCGTTGAAGTCGGCGAACTGCGAATGCCGGCATTGCGGATTCAGCGACGAGACGTTGCGCAGGAATTCCGGGTCGGACAGGTTGTTGCGCAGCGAGGATTCATTCGGGTTCGACATCTGGCCGTTGGCGACTTCCTCGGCGGTTGGGTACTTCTGCTGCTTGGGGTAGATCAGTTCCGCATCCGTCTCCTCGTCCCACCACAGGAAGCCGAGGTAGCTGTTCATGACCGTGGTGCCGGGGTGCATGTGGCAGACGATGCACTGGCTGCTGGGAATGCCGTTGCCCTTGGCGAAGCGGTGCTCGATCGGATGACCTTCTTCGTTCTTCGGGATCGTCGGATCCTTGCTATGGCTGTAGCCCAGGTTGCCGAACTGGGCATACCACCCCGAATGCACCGGGTTGCGGTCGTTGGCATAGATGAAATGGCAGGCGCTGCAACCGCTGGAACGGTAGTCGCCGGGGTGGTCGTTGGTGCCGAGGAAGTTCAGCGTTGGATCGAGCAAACGAGTCTTTTGCAGGGTAATCAGGCCGGGATCGGTGCGCAGATCGGTGCCGAGGCCGCGCACGCTCTGGCGGGCGCGCGGGCGGCCGGATTCTTCTTCGCGCTCCGGGATGCCCACTTCCGGGCGGAACCGGCCGCCGCGCTCGAAGATTCGATAGACGTTCGCCGGCTGGCCGATCTCGAACCTCGGCAGCGGGTCCATGGCCGCCACCACGCCCCGCTTGCTCGTTTCCTCAGCCGTCGGCGCGGGGAAAGTCTGAATGCGCTGCGGTACGCCGCCCGTGCTGTAGCTTTCGCCGAACGCCGCCGGCTTGATGGGGATGGTGCCGTTGTTGTAGCCGGCCGCTTGCCAGAGCATGCAGCCGTGGGTCATCATGCTCTTGCGCACCTGGTTGACTTCCTTCGGATGGCACTCGGCCGTGCCGCAGCCCAGGTGGGCGACGCGCAGGTCGCCGGGGTTGACGAAGCGAATGAACTCCGGGCTTTCGTGGTTTAGAAGTGTGTAGGAGCGCACCGGGTTGGCGGACGAGCACCAGGCTTCCGGGAAGCGCGGATGGACGTGCGCTTGCTCCTTGGTCTGCGCGGTGGCATCGCCGCAATGGCAATCGGTGCAGCCGAGGTTCAGCGTTTCCTTGGCGTGCGGGTCGTGGACGGTCTGATGGCACAGCACGCAGCCCGTGCTCTTGGCGGCGGCCTGTTCCGGAGTTTGCCGCAGCAGGCTTTCGGGCCGCGCGGCGGAAGCGGCCTCTTGCCCCGAGACGCCCACCAGCCAGACGGCCGGCGCGGCGAGCACAACGGCCAACGGCACGAGCAGCGCCCACGACAGGGCGGCGGATCGAGGACCACGAAAGGCGAACTTTCCTGCCATGCGCGTCGCTCCCCATTTCCCCAGATGTCACCGATCGAACGCGGTCGGCGTGCTGCTGCCGGACGACGCGGTCGAATGGGCAATCTGGACCTTGGCCGGCGGACCCGGAGTTCCGCCGGCAGGCACTTATCAGGGAAGCGGTGGCTGGGTCAAGAGCGGGCTGTTGAAGTAGCGGTATGCTTGTTCGCTAAGACAGTTCGCGGACGGATGGAGCAAGTCACCTGTTGGCATGAGCCCCGGAGTTGGCATGAGCCCCGGAGGGGCGGCGTGGTGTAGCCAGGGGCGCAAGCCCCTGGGCCGTTGGCTCTGATGATTCAGCCCCGGAGGGGCGGCATGATCCGCGATGGGACCATGCCGCCCCTTCGGGGCTGGTGTTTATATGGGCAACGGACCAGGGGCTGACGCCCCTGGCTACACCACGCCGCCCCTTCGGGGCTGAGGCGAGTTTTGACCGCAGGCTGCAATATGTCTAGTAAGTAAACGTCATCCGCAGGAAGCCGGCCGCCAGCGCGGGCACACCGTCGTCGAGCTGGCGGTAGAGGTCGCGGAAGCCGCCGCCCGGAATCAGAACGGATGCCCCGAAGAGGAGAATGGCGTTGTTGTTCAGGAACGGGCGATACTCGAAGCCCGTGCTGATGTCGGTGCCGATGGATTGATTGATGTCGCTTTGAAACACGAAGGTTTCCAGCACCTGCGTTTCCTCGAACCAGAGGAAGTTCACGTTGTTGATCATGCGCAGCTTGGGCGTCAGGTCGAAGTCCGCGCCCAGGTTGAACAGGAACAGGCCGGGGTTCACGAAATTGCTCTGCCCCTGGATCTTGCTCGAACGCAGGTCGGGCAGCAGGCTTTCCCGGTTCACCAGGTTGACGCCGAACAGCCGGATCGCCTGCCGTTGCCAGAAACTGAACTGGCCGCCCGCGAAGTTCGGGTTTTGCAGGATCGAATCGAAGCCGGTGGCATGCGAGTTATTCGGGTTGTCGTCGCCGGAGGCCCACAAGAACGAGGCCCGGAAGCGCGCCCAGTCGCGGTCGTAGGACAGTTCCAGCGCGGCCATCTGGGCGTTGATGTCCTGCGGGCAGTTGGCGATCGGGTTCTGACTGTCGCGGCCCAGCGCCCAGTAGAAAGCGTGGTTGACGTTGAAGCGGTTGATATGCCCATCGCCCGCCCAGCCCAGGTAGAAGACGTTCAGTTCGTGCGGCTGGAAGACGCCGACCGGATCGGGCCGCACCAGGAAGTTGTTGCGGTCGAACTTGAAGCTCGGCTTGTCGTGGTTGTAGTGCAGGCTCGCCTGCGCCGTGTAGCCGGGCCAGATGAAGTCCTGCCGGTAATAATTGAGGATGACGATTTCCTGGTGCCGGTCGTCGAAGGTGTTCAGTTCGCTGTTGGTGTCTTTCTCCGCCTGGTAGAGATAGATCAGGTTGAACTGGTCGCGATTCGACAGGCGCGTGCCGAACAGGCGGACGCCGCGATTCACGTCGGCGAAGATGAAGCCGCGAAAATCGCTGACGAACGGCTGGGAGCCGACGCGCAACGAGACGAAGTCATAGTCTGGGCCGAGGTCCAGCAGCTTGGTTTCGATGAAGTATTCCTGGAGCGCGGTGAAGGTCCGGCCGCGGTTCAGTCCCTTGCGCACGTCCGGGTTGACGACCGCCAGTTCGTCCACATCGAGATAGTTGACGTTGAAGACCGGACTCAACACGATGCGCCAGTCCACCGGCTTGAACGATGTATCACCGTGGAACAAATCGAAGTTCAGGACAAAGTTCTGCACCACGTTGCGCTGATTGGGCCGGCCGAAGAACTCTTCTTCAAACGGCCGCGCCGTGCTCTCGAACGGCGTGGTGCCGATGGGCGTTTCGCGCGCTTCGAGGATGGTGTCGCTGATGGCCGTCAGGCGGAAGAACGTGTGCTGACCGATGAGCGGATAGTCGCCCTTGAGCACGTTCTGGTTGTACGGATCCCACCAGTTGCCCTGCTGATACGGATAATCTTCGCCGAACGGGTGCCCGCGGCCGTAGCGGTCCCAGGCGGGGAAGCCGATGCGCCAGCGGTCTTCCTGCGGGAAGGAGTCGCTGGATTCTTGCACTTCGCGCGGCACGATGCTCGACCGGCCGGAGAAGCCGAGCGGCGGCAGGATCGGGGTGCGCAAGAACGGCTCCGCGGGTGCGGGCGGAGTGTCGGCGGCGGGGAGCGGCACGTCCGTCGGTGGACGCAGCAACCCCGGCGCTTCCGGCGCGGCGCTGTCCGTCGGCGGCTGGGCGCTGCCGGGAGAGACCGCCAACCAGAGGCTCATCAGGACCGCGCAGGCCCCGAAGCCGGTTGTTTTGCATTCGGGCATTGAACCCTGCTTCCGCGACGCCCAGCCGTGCATTGGTGAAACGGTGATCCGCTTACTTGGAAACCAGATTGCCGGCTCCGCGCTCCAGCCCCTTCCGTCGAAGGAGTGTCGTCGTTGTGCAAGCTGATGGGAACTTCACGAAAAATCGTGCTCGCAGCGTTTATCGACTTTCGACGGGGCAAGTCTTTAGGGTAGTGCCGGACTTTCCGATCCGGCAAGCGCCGCGCCGGCAAGCCGGCGAAAGCGGGCAACGGACGCGGACTTGACAGGAACCGCCGGGCCGCCGGGATTTTCTCGATAATCCAGGCGAACCTTGCCGATGGTAGCGAGGATCGGAGCGCCGCGCTTCATTCGCGCCCGCCAGCAGCGAGGGTTTGCCATGTCCTGGTTCTCATTCCTCTTTGGCCGGAAACAGCCAGCCACCTCCCGCACCCGGCACTGGGAACGGCCGACGGTATCGCTTTCCTTCGAGATGCTGGAACAACGTGCGCTGCCGGCCGCCAGCGGCATGCTCGCGGGCAATATCTTGACGATCACCGGCAACGCGGCGACGCGCGACCACATTCAAGTATCCTTGGATGGTCGCAGCCAGGAACTGCTGCTCATCGATTTCGGCCGCGTGGTGCAGCGCTTTGACGCCAATCAAGTCAATCAGATCATCGTCAACGCCGGCACCGCCGACGACATCATCCGTATCGACCGCGATGTGCTCGCCCAGGCCATCATTAACGCCAATGACGGCAACGACCGCATCTATGCGGGCGGCGGGCCAACGACTATTAATGCGGGCAACGGCAACGACGTGCTGCACGGCGGGCCGCTCCTCTCCCTGCTGAACGGCGAGGCCGGCAATGACCGGCTGTACGCCCGCGAAGGCGCTACGATCTTCGATGGCGGCACCGGCAACAACATCCTCTTCGAGGTGAAGGAAGACGACACCGTCCTCGCTGGCGGCGGCAGCGACAAGGTGCTCTTCAACCTCGGGCCGAGCGCCGTCCAGCTGACGGCCGCTGAAGTCGAGCAGTTGCTGGACCGCGCCGCCGCCGCCACGCCGAGCGAGGACGGCATCATCGCGATCGTGGACCGCGGCGGACGCATTCTCGGCGTGCGCACCGAGGACAACGTCAACGTGGCCACGCCGGGCCTCGACGCCGCGAACTCGCTCATCTTCGCCATCGACGGCGCGCTGGCTCTGGCCCGCACGGGCGCGATGTTCGGCAACAACCAGGCTCCGCTGACCTCGCGCACCATTCAGTTCATCAGCCAGTCCACCATCACCGAGCGCGAGGTGAATTCGAGCCCAGACGTGCCCGGTGGTGTGACCGGCGGACTCAACACGCTGTTCGGTCCCGGCTATGTCGCGCCCATCGGCGTGGGTGGGCATTTCCCGCCGAACGTGCCGCAGACGCCCCAGGTGGACCTGTTCGCGATCGAACACACGAACCGCGATTCGAGCGCCGTCGATCCGGGCACGCTCACCGGCCGGTTCAACGTCGCGAATTCCTTGACGCCGCCGGTGTCCTTCGGCGTCTTCACCGGCGATAATCCCGACGCGCTGCCCCGCGGCATCGCCACGCTGCCGGGTGGTATTCCCATCTACAAGAACGGCTTCGAAGTCGGCGGCATCGGCGTCTTCTATCCGGGCGCGACCGGCTACGCATCCGAGTCGAACTCCAGCCTGAGCGCCGATTACGACCCGACGAAGCTCGACCGCTCGTTTGAAGCAGAGTACGTGGCCTTCGCCGCGCTGGGCGGCACCGCCAATGCACCAATCGGCACCCTGGGCGGCGTCGCGAACGTGGCCGGCATCAGTCTGCCCAGCGGGCGCATCGACCTGGTCGGCATCACGCTGGACATCTTCGGCCCCGGCGGGCGCATGGGTGTGGAAAACCTGGTGCATTTCGGTCAGTCGCTGGGCACCGGCGTGGTAAACGGCACCGACCAGATGGTGGCCCGCGACGGCGAACCAGTGGAGGAAGGCTTCATCGTGCCGCCGACGGCGGGCTCGAATGCAGGCTTGAACCTGTCGATCGCGGACATCAACCGCATCATCAACCAGGGCATCGCCCAGGCCAACGTGACGCGGGCCGCGATCCGCCTGCCGGCCGGCACGCCGGGCAAGTTCGTCTTCGCCATCAGCGACCTGGAAGGCAACGTGCTGGCCATCTTCCGCCAGCCCGACGCGACCACGTTCTCGCTCGATGTGGCGGTAGCCAAGGCGCGCAACGTCTCCTACTATGCCAACCCGGCCTTGCTGCAACCCGAGGACCGGGTGCCCGGCGTGCCGGCGGGCGTGGCCATGACCAACCGGACGTTCCGCTACCTCGCCGAGCCGCGCTACCCGGAAGGCATCGACGGCGAACCGCCGGGGCCGTTCTCGATCCTCACCGACGGCGGCGCCAACCCGTTCACGGGCCTGCAAGTCGGGCCGCCGTTGCCTGCGGACCAGTTCACCAGCGTCCTGGGCTACGACTCCTTCAATATCGGCACGAACTTCCGCAACCCGCTCAACCCGGACAATCAGAACGGCGTCGTCTTCTTCCCGGGCGCGGTGCCGCTCTACAAGTTCGATCCGACCACGGGCCGACACGTCCTGGTCGGCGGCCTGGGCGTCAGCGGCGACGGCGTCGATCAGGACGATGTGGTCACGGCGGCAGCGGCCCGCGGCTACGAAGCCCCAGACCATCTGCGGGCCGATCAGTACTTCTTCCGCGGCGTCCGCCTGCCGTACCAAAAGTTCAATCGCAACCCGGAAGGATAACCGTTTGTCGTTCCGTCTGAGGTTCGTAGTT
>JAEUIF010000766.1 GCA_016795185.1 Planctomycetia bacterium
TGCGCGTCGGCCAGCGCTGGAACGCCGGCGCGGGTGCCGTTCAGGAACTGACCGACCTGGAGCGCGTCGAACAGGGCGGGCTGGAGTGCAAGCTCGAAGAACTGACCACGCTGGCCGGCCGCCGGCATGCCCGCGTCGCCCTGGCCGGCAAGGTGGCCGGTGTCAACGAAGATGGCCCGTCGCGGCAGGAAATCGACGGCTACTTCTACTTCGACCTGGAATCGCAGCATCTGAGCTACCTGTCGTTTCGGGGCGTCCATTACCTGATGGACGGCAACGGCAAGGAATCTGGCCGCATCGAGGGCCGCTTCGTGCTGACGCGCCAGGCGCACCAGCGCTCCGCGGACCTCGGCGACCAGGCGCTCAAGGGCCTGACGACGGAGCCCAATGCCGATAACACGCAGCTGCTCTACGAGAACCCGGACCTGGGCGTGAAGCTGCTCTACCCGCGGCGCTGGCGGGTCGGCGGCGTGCGCGGCCGGCAACTGGTGCTGGACGAGGTGAACGGCAGCGGCCTGCTGCTGACGCTGGACCCGCTCAACCGCACGCCCACCGGGGCGCAGTTCCTCGCCGAGTCCCGCGAGTTCCTGCTGAAGCAGCAGACCAAGATCAACCGCATCGAAGCGCCGCGCCGCTTGCAGGGCGCGCCACAGGAACTGGAACACTTTGGCCTGGAAGTCGAGAAGTCCGGCGAGAAAGCGACGATGGACTATTACATCGGCCGCCAGGCGCTGGGCGGCATCACCATCGCCGCTCGCCTGCTGCCGCTGGAACTGCCGGCCTTGCGCAAGGACGTGGAAAAGATTGCCCGGAGCGTGACCATCACCGGGGAGCAGAAGTGAACGGTGCCGCCATTGTCCGTCCTCCGACCCCGATGGTATGCTGTTGAGCGACACCGGTGCCGCTGACCAGTTAGCTGACAGCTAAAAGCTGATAGCTGTCAGCTAATCTCGAAATCGATTCGCCGGACACAATGCAGCTGCGTCGAACGGACGTTGAACTGTAATCGGAAAGGAATCCGCTCATGATCGATGCCCCGCACCTCACCGACACCGTCGCCCAGCAGACCGCCGTCATCCGGTTGACGATTCCGCGCAGCGAGATTCAGCAGGTCATGGGACCGGCCATCGGCGAGGTGATGTCCACCCTGGCCGCCCAGGGCGTCGCGCCGGCTGGGCCAGTGTTTTCGCACCATTTCCGCATGTCGCCGGACATCTTCGATTTCGAGGTAGGCGTGCCCGTACGACAGGCCGTGACGCCTGTCGGCCGCGTGAGCGCAAGCCAGTTGCCGGCGGCGCGAGTGGCGCGAACGGTTTACCACGGGCCCTACGAAGGCTTGGGCGCGGCCTGGGGGCAGTTCGGCGATTGGCTCGCGGCGAACGGGCACCAGCCGACCGCCAACCTCTGGGAGTGCTACGTCTTCGGGCCGGAGTCGAGCCCCGATCCGGCGGCGTGGCGCACCGAATTGAACCGTCCGCTGGTCGGTGGATAACAGGGAAACCGCTCAGAGTTGGGTGCCAAGCTTGGACGGCTCCCGACGGTGAAGCACCTGGCAGCGGTGCCACCGCCCAAGCATCTCGCACTGACAGCGGCACGACATGCTTGGGCGATAAGACCGGCAGCAGCAGATCACCGTCGGGAGCCGCCCAAGCATGGCTCCCGATCTTTGATTCCATCCCCCAAACAGATGGGAACCGCGAGCGGTCGGCGCGCTTTGGGATATAATCGCGCCGTTGCCTCGCGGAGACCTGCCATGCTTCCCAAGGAAATCTATCAGAAGACCACCGGCTACTTCCTGGAGCCGATCCGGGCGCTGCTCGACGACCCGGCCGTCTCCGAAGTGCTGATCAACGGGCCGGGCACCATCTACTTCGAGAAGGCCGGCAAGCTGCAACTCGCGCAGACGAAATTCCCGGACGGGGCCTCGCTGATGGCCGCCGTCCGCAACATCGCCGAATACGTCAACCGGCGTATCGACGCCGACCACCCCAGCATGGACGCGCGCTTGCCGGACGGTTCGCGTGTCCACGTCATCATTCCGCCCTGCTCGCGGTCGGGCGTCTGCATCTCGATCCGCAAGTTCCAGCGTTCGTTCTTCGACCTCGACTTTCTGGTGAAGCAAGCCTCGCTCAGCCCGGAAGCGGCCGAGTTCCTGCAACTGGTGGTGCTGCTGCACAAGAACACGATCATTTCCGGCGGCACCGGCAGCGGCAAGACCTCGCTGCTCAACGCCCTGTCGAAGACCATTCCCGAAGGCGAGCGCATCGTCGTCATCGAGGACAGCTCGGAATTGCAGCTGCACCAGCCGCATACGGTCTACCTGGAAGCGCAGCCGGCGCGGCCCGACGGCAAGGGCCAGGTGACGATCCGCCAGCTGTTCGCCGATTCGCTGCGCATGCGGCCGGACCGCATCGTCGTCGGCGAGGTGCGCCGCGGCGAAGCCCTGGATTTGGTGCAATCAATGCTTTCCGGCCACGCCGGCGCGCTGAGCACGGTCCACGCCAACACGCCGCGCGACGCCCTGATCCGCCTGGAAACGCTGTGCCTGATGAGCGATGTGTCGCTGCCGGTCTATGTGGCCCGTCTGCAAGTGGCGTCGGCGATTCACGTCATCGTGCAGATCGCTCGTTACGCGGACGGCAGCCGGCGCATCCAGGCCATCAGCGAGGTACTCGGCCTGGACGAGCAGCAGCACTACCGGGTGCAAGACCTCTACCGCTTCGAGGCCGCCGGCCTGGACGCCCAGGGCAAATTGCAAGGCCGGCTGGCAGCATGCGCGGCGCGGCCGACGTTTGCCGGCGAACCCTGGCGCATGGGTTTCGGCAACCGGGTGAAGTTGACCCAGGGTTTGTTCGCGCAGAGTTGATTCGCTGGCGGCTTCGCAAGTTCGAGGAGTTTGCCAACGGGTGTAGCCCAGAGCGCCATGGTCCGCACAGCGGACCCTACGGCAATTCGTAGGGTCCGCTATGCGGACCATTGGGCCTACATCCATCGGCAATTCGGGCTGACGTGGGGTTGCCTTTCACCAGCCTTTAGTAAATCAGCGTCAACGCGCTGAACGCCGTGTACAGCGGCTCGCCGTTGCCCGCGTTCAAGTCCCTGATCGTCGCACCAGGGTAAAGCACCGAGCTGCCGACGACGATCACGAAGTTGTCGACAATCAACGGCTTGTAAACCACGCCGACGTTGAACTCGGCACCCAGGTTCTTGCCTACCGACGTGGGCTGACCGGTGAGTTGTTCCGCCTTCGTGTTCACCGGATCGGCATGCACGATGCGGTAGGCGTTGACGTTGAACAGCGCGGTCAGGCGCGTGGTGATGAGCGCGTCGAAGCCGGCATTGAACAGCATCAGGCCGGGATTCACCATGTTGACCGGATCGAAGACCTTGTTCCGCAGGCTGGGCAGGAACGAGAAGGTATTGGCCAGGGCCACGCCGCCGGGCGCGACCGCCTCGCGCTGGAGGTACGAGAAGCCGGCCCCGGCGAAGAACGGGTTGTCGAATGGCGCGTCGAAGCCGCGCGCGTTGCCGTCCTTCGCGTTGGCGTCGCCCGACGCATAGAGGAAACTCAGCTTGGGAGTGAACCAGTCCATCTGGTACGCCAGCTCCAGCGCGTACAGCTGGCTGTTGATGGTCGTTTCCCGCTGAGCGACCGGATTGAACTCGTCGCGGCCGACGGCGCAGATCAGCGCGGTGCTGACGTTCACCCGCCCGATGCGGCCGTCGCCAGCCAGCTCGAAGTAGACGGCGTCAACGTGGTTCTTGGCGCGGTCGGCGTCGTACAGCACGCCGGCTTCGACGTTGAAGCCCTGGAAGATGAAGTCCTGCCGGAACAGGTTCGCGCCCGTGATCAGCTGGTTGCGCGAATCGAAAGTGTTGAACTGGCTGATCGGGTCTTTCTCGACCGTGGCGAAGGCGAAGACGTTCCACTGGGTCCGGTTGGCGTCGTAGTTGCCGAACAGGCGCACGGCGTCGTTGACGTCCGCGAACAGCAGGCCGCGGAAGTCAAAGTTGAAGCCCTGGCGGCCGACGCGCAGGTTCACCGTGTCGTAGTACGGCGACACGATGGCCAGCTGCTTGTCGATGAACAACTCCTGGATCGCGGCGTCGTTCTCGCCTTGCAGGCCGTCCACGTCGGCCAGTTCAAAGGCCAGCGTCAGGCGGAAGAACCAGTTGGCCGGCCGGAACGAGTTGTCGTTCTGGAACAGGTCGAAGGTCGCGAAGAAGTCGTTCTTGATCTGGTTCGGCTTGATGTTATTGCCGTTGGCGCCGGGCACCTCGCGGAACTCGACGAACAGGTTCTCGAAGCCGGTGAACGTGAAGAAGATGTCCTGCCCCTTGATGGGGTAGTCGCCCTTCAGCACGTTCTGGAAGTACGGATCGAGCAGGCTGCCGTAGGCGTAGCGGTCCCACACCGGGAAGCCCAGCCGCCAGCGGTCCTCGATGGGGAAGTAGTCGGAGCCGACCAGGTCCGGCGGATGCGGCCGGCGGCGGCCGGTGAAGCCCGGCGGCACATCGTCGCCGCCCTGGATCAACCGTTCGTAGTTCAGCGCCGCCGGATCGGCCAGCGGCTCATCGGCGCGGCGCGGACCTTCCTCGGCGGGCTCCAGCGGATCGCGAATGCTCTCGCGCGGCTTGAGGAAGGGCCAGCCATCGTCCACGGCCAGCGGCGTCAGGATGGGCTGGCGCACGGCAGGCGCCGGCTCGCGCGACAGCGGCGCGGGAATCAGTTCCTGGGCCAGCACCTCGCCGGCGGGCAGGCCGAGCAGGGCCGCGCCGGCCAGTCCGGCGGATGCGTGCCGCAGGCGGCGCAAGGTATCGGCAGGTCGCAGGTTCTTCGGCTTCATGGGTCTTTCCCTAGCGCTTGGCGCGCCGAGTCATCGGCGGACGGCTTCAGGAATCGCGGGGGTCAGTGGTCAGTGGCCAGTAGTTAGTTGCCATCGGTGGGCGGTCGCTAGTGCAAAATCAAGCGACTTGTTGCGCAAGGCTCTGCTTGGGTGGCACGTCCCTCGGTACTCCGAGGGCGTGGGGAGCGACTCGCACGCCCTCGGAGTACCGAGGGACGTGCCACCCAGCATTC
>JAEUIF010000781.1 GCA_016795185.1 Planctomycetia bacterium
GTAATTCTCATCGCCGCATCGCCGCTGAACACGCCACGCGCACCGATCAAACTGACCTGGCAGGTGGTTGGCCTGAGCGTCGTCCTGGTCAGCCTGGTCTGCCTGCTGGCCGTCTGGCTGCCCTACCGGCGTGTCCAGCGCATTGATCCCGCCAGCGTGCTGCGCGCGTGAGCAAGTTGGCGACAGCGGCGAGGATAGCGGAGCCTCTCGAACTTGGTTGGTAAACTTCATGTCCTCCTTGTCGATCCTGGCGTGTGGCGTCCACAAGAGTTTCGGCACGGGTGCACAGCGCACACACATCCTCAAAAGCGCTGGCCTGGGCATCGCCGCTGGCGAGATCGTCTTCCTGGCCGGCCCTTCCGGCAGCGGGAAGACCACGTTACTCTCCATCCTTGGCTGCTTGCTGACCCCCGACGAGGGCGGCCTGCACGTTCTGGGTCACGATGTTGGTGCCCTGAACCACGCACAACGAACCGCCTTTCGCTGCCAGTACCTGGGCTTTATCTTCCAGACCTTCAACCTCTTCCCTACCCTGTCGGCGCTCGACAACATCGCCCTGTCCCTGGTGATGCGCGGTCTGTCCGCGCCCCAGGCCAACGCGCGGTCGCTGGCGTTGCTGGAGCAACTCGGCTTGCAGCAACGCGTCCATCTACGGCCGGCGCAGTTGAGCACGGGCGAGTGCCAGCGGGTGGCAGTAGCGCGGGCCCTGGCCAACGAGCCGGCGATCCTGTTAGCCGACGAGCCGACGGCATCGCTGGATGGGGAAAATGGCCAGTTGGTGCTGCAGTTGCTGACCGACCTGGTGCGGCAGCGCGGCATGACCCTGGTGGTGGTCACGCACGATCACCGCATCTTTCCGTTTGCCGACCGCATCGTGCACCTGGAAAACGGCCGGCTGATCCGGGCGAGCAAGCCCGGCGACCTTGCCAACCTTTCCACTCCCAAGGAGCAGCGACATGAACGCAACGGCGCCACGGTTTGTGGCTGAACCGCGTGTAATAAAGGCGATACCTGCGGCCCCCCAGCCGGTCGCGCTGCGGGCACGTTGGTCGCAGGGTTGGAGATGGCTGCCAGACGGTGGAAGTCGATCACGCTGGTCGCTGCTGGCGCTGGTCGGTGTCGGCCTGGCCATTGCCGGTGTCAGTGGGATGTCCCTGGGCGGCAGGCCGAGCGTGGTCGCGCCCGTCGGCAATCCGCAAGTGGCGGCCAACGGCGTGGTGGAAGGCGCCAGCCGGGAACGGCCGTTGACGCCAGAGGTCGCTGGCACCTTGAAGAGGATGTACGTCCAGGTAAACCAGGAGGTGGCGGCCGGGGCCTTGCTCTTTGAATTGCAGAACGACAGTCAGCAGGCGCAAGTCGCCTTGGCCGAGGCGGAGTTGGCAGCAGCGCAGGCTCAATTGCAGCATGCAGGGGCCGAATACCAACGGCACCAAGGGCTGGTGCAACAAAACGCCGTGAGCAAGGCGGATTATGAGAATCAGCTGTACCGCCGCATAACGCAGCAGGCGCATGTCCGTGAAGCCGAGGCTCGACTCCGGTTGGCCCAGGCGGAATTGGCCAAGACCCAGGTGCGCGCCCCGGTGGCTGGTCGGATACTTCAAATCTACAAGGAGGCTGGCGTGCTCGTCGGGCCGGCGGGTCGTGGCGGGGCGGGCGAGCCTGTGCTGCGGCTGGCGGACATGTCCCGACGGCGCGTGCGGGCGTTCGTGGAGGAACTGAACGCGGGCCGCGTGCAGGCGGGGCAGACAGCGGTGGTCACGGCGGACGGTTTCCCGGGCAGAGAATACACGGGCCGTGTGGTTGAAGTGGCAGACCGGATGGGCAAGGACGCGCCGGAAAACGACGCGCCGGGAGAGTACAAACACGTCTACTATCGCGAGGTGGTGATCGAACTGGAAGGCGCACGTGAACTACCACTCATGCTGCCCGTGCAGGTCAAGATCGCGGACGCTGCCGCTGGAAACGACTGATCGCGCTTCCCGGTACTTCCACTGCATTAGCGCCTATGCCACCGCAAGGATGCGGAGTACGCAATTGGTATGACGGGAACGGACACCGCGTATGTGGAGCCTCCTTCCTTCGTGTACTATATTTACTGGCTGCGGCTGTGGGCAATCGTGCGGCGGCCCAAAGGCAGCAAGGGTTGGGTGCGGTTGCCGAAGCGGTGGATCGTGGAGCGGACCTTTGCCTGGTTGGGCCGGTGTCGTCGGCTGAGCAAGGATTATGAGCGGTCGCTGCTGGTGAGCGAGGCGTGGATTCGCATCGCCATGATAAGGATTATGCTCAGGCGGCTGCGACCCGCATAGCAAACGCTTTATCATAGGTTTTGCAAACTCCCTCTGAGAGTCGCTCCGGCCGCGTTTCTGTTGATCGCGGTCAGCCAGTTACCGCCACGGCAACCGCCACACCGGTAGCGGCCCGCGCCATCGTGGGCCGCGTCTGCTCGTAGCGGCCTCCGCCGGGCCGCGCCCGAGGCCCCTCATGGCAGCCGTCACTACCAGTGAGTTAATCAAGATCCTTGGCGAGGTGCCGCTGCTTTCGCCCGCACTCCCCATGCCAGAGAATCACGGAATAATTTTGCAAGAAGTCACGCCTGGCAAATGTCAAGACGAGTAGCAGCAATTCACCGTGGCTTGTACCGGATAGAATCATGGTTGCTTTACGTCACCCGTTCGATGAGTCGGCCCCATCCGAGCGACTGGTCCAAGACACCGTTCAGGCGGCGGTGTGCATCGCAACGCTCCAGTTGGCCTCGTCAGGGGGCCTGTCCAGGCAGGCTGCCTGGTTAGTCCGAGTTGCCTTGCAAGCACTCGATCAGAACCTGTGGCATACCTGTAACAGCCGAAAACCGAGGAGGGCACATGACCGGTAGTCCTCTGGGCAATGCGCTGCGGCGATCCCTGTTCGACCTTGCCGGTATGGCCAAGCTATCGGACGGGCAGCTCCTCAATTGCTTTGCCACCGCGAACGACCAAGCCTGCTTCGAGGAACTGGTGCGCCGCCATGGTGCGTTGGTCCTGCGCGTTTGTCAGCGCGTCATACGTCAACCCCAGGATGCCGAGGATGCTTTCCAGGCGACCTTTGTCGTGCTCGCTAGCAAAGCGGCCTCGTTGTCCACCGTGACATCCCTGGCCGCTTGGTTACACAAGGTCGCTTTTCGTATTTCCCTCAACGTGCGGACGCAGGTCAACCGACGACGCAAGCACGAGTACTTGGACAATTCGACAGTGAATCAGGCTGTCCGGTCAGCAGGCGGCGACGATATTAGTGTGCGCGACCTCGGGCCGGTGCTGGACGAAGAGGTAGACCGTCTTCCGGAGGATTACCGGAGACTGGTTGTCCTCTGCTATCTCCAGGGGAAGACCAATCTTGAAGCCTCCCAGCAGCTTGGTTGGCCGATGGGAACGATCGCGTCGCGGCTGTCGCGCGCACGAGATTTGCTCCGAGCGCGTTTGACCCGTCGAGGACTGGTATTTTCCGAGGTAGCCTTGACCGCCATCGCTGCTGAGGCAGTGGCCAATGCAGCTGTCCAGCGCCCTCTGTTCCTTGCGACGGTCCAAGTTGTGCAGATAGTCGCCGCGGGTGGACCAGTGCCGGCGCCGTTTGCTGCCTTGATTGCCATTGGGCTCCGATCGCAGATACCCTCCAGGAATTGGCTGGCAATTGCAGCGCTGGGCTTGACCCTCTTGGCTGGCGGGGGCGTGCTATACGCTGCGCGGTCGCCATCCAAAAATCCTGATGCGGTGGTTCGACAGCCAACGGAAGCGCGTCGTCCCTTGCCTACTGGGAATATCCTGGCGGTTAATACGCTTACCAGGCGGGTCACGATTGCCACGCCGGGCGCTCTGGAAATCTGGGACGCGGACCCGGGTTGGTCACACGGCGGGTTGCTGTTCCACGAGCAAGGAGCTGGTGCGTGTGCGGCGCATGCGCTCCCATCGGGAATACTCGCCATCAGCTACGACGACGGCTCCGTCCGCCTCTGCGATATGGCATCGAGAAAACGCCTTGCTACCTGGTCCGACGGCCCTCGTGGAAAACCGGTGTTGGTGCGTGTTCCTCCCGGTGGGCAGCCACTCGCCATCATCGCCCCCAACAAGGGGATTACTATTTGGGATTGGCAGCGCAACTGGGTTCGCGGCCAGATAGCCCTACCCGATAGGGTTGACGCCCGCTTCTCACCGGACGGCGCCTACCTGATGGTTCTTCATACGGACACACTTCAACTTCGGTGCTGGGACACGGTCACGTTGAAAGAGATGCCTTCGTCGGTGCCTGCAGGTTGGAGGGTGTGCTCGCTTTCCGGCGACGGCCGGTCGTTGGTCGTGATGCGCAGTAACCAGTTGAGCGAAGTCGGCCTGCTGGACCTGGCAACTGGCCAAGTGCAAACGCAGTTCACCGTGCTTCACCGTTCACGCTTGCTTTTTCATCTTTCACCCAAGGCGGACACATTTGTTTACTGGGACGAGTCGCGCAAGGTTCAGTGTGTCTGGGACGTGGCCCTTGGCAAGAATCTCATGGTCGTCAAGCGTGCCCGCCCTGCCGAGCTATGCTATTCGGAGAGTGGTGACTCTATTTCGTTCTCCGATATCGAACCTTCTTCCATGTCCGAGCTGGTACGAGACCGTTGCTTTGTTCGGCTAGAAGACTTGCGTAAACGAGTTGCCCATCCTTGAAAGCATTGGGACTTCAGGAAGCGCTGACTGTCTGAGAGTATCGGACAGTATCGGCCCCAGGTCCTCCCACCGCCGCCCGACCGCAGCACAGTGCCGGCCGGACAGCGGTGGGAGGGCGAACATCAGGGCTGGGCGCTGGCCCATCGGGACCGTTCAGCAGCCAGGCCGAGCTATTCAACAAACCTAGTGCGCGACTAGCGAAAACGAGTGACAAAAGGGATTGCAACAACCGCTCTTTTCCCTTAGCTTTAACGTTCAAGCAGCGCCTGCCGATTCGTCTGAACTGCCCAACCACGCGGATGCACTCCCTACCTTTGCACCCATCGAGGATCCCATGTTCACCATCGCCGATCCGACTGCCAAAGGCTGTCACCGTCGCGACTTCCTCAAGGTCGGCACGCTGGGCCTCGGCGGACTGCCGTTTGCTTCGCTCCTCGGCGCGCAGGCCGCGGAAACCAAGAGCGTGGTCACGGGCAAGTCGGTCATTTTCCTGCACATGCACGGCGGCCCCAGCCAGACCGAAACCTTCGACCCCAAGATGACGGCGCCAGAAGGCATCCGCAGCACGACCGGCGAAGTCCAGACCGCGCTGCCCGGCATCACCTTCGGCGCGACCTTCGCGAAGCTGGCGAAGCTGGCCGACAAGCTCGCGGTGGTCCGCTCCTACGTGCCCGCCTACGATCACAGTGCTAGTCCGCTCGTCAACGCCGAGACACTCAAGGCCAACCTCGGATCCTATTACGCCCGGGTCAACGGTTTGAACCACCCGACGACGGGCATACCGTCCACCATGCTGCTGGCGCCGCAGTCGGTCCACCCGAACGCCGAGTCGCTGGCGGGGCCGGGAGCCAAGGATTTTACCGCGACCGGCCCGCTCGGCAGCGCTTATGCTCCCTTCTCGCCGGGAAGCAGCGGCACCTTGCAACAGAACATGCAGTTACGAATCCCGCGCGACCGCCTCGACGACCGCCGCCAGCTTCTGGCCGGCCTGGACAATCTGAAACGCGAACTGGACACTTCCGGGACGATGGATGCGATGCACCGCTACCAGGGCCAGGCCATCGACCTGGTCCTGCGCGGCGTGGCCGAGGCTTTTGACCTAGCCAAGGAGGACCCGCGGACCATCGCGCGCTACGACACCGCCCCCCTCGTCCGGCTTGACGCTATCCGCAAGAACCTGGGCAATTACAAGTACTACGTGGACCACGCGCGATCGGTAGGCAAGCTGCTGCTGCTGGCCCGGCGGCTGTGCGAGGCCGGTTGTGGCTTCGTGTCGGTCGTCACCAATTTCGTCTGGGACATGCACGCCGACGGCAACAACGCCCCACCCAAGGAGGCCATGCCCTACGTCGGCCTGCCGTTCGATCACGCGGTCGCGACCCTGATCGAGGACCTGGAAGCGCGCGGCCTGCGCGACAAGGTCCTGCTGGTCTGCTGCGGCGAGATGGGACGGTCCCCACGAATCAACAAGGGAGGCGGCCGCGACCACTGGGGCAACCTGGGGCCGCTGCTGTTCTACGGCGGGGGCCTAAAAATGGGACAAGTCATCGGCCGGTCCGCGGCCGATGGCGGCACCCCTGCCTCCGACTCGGTCCGCATCCCCAACCTGATGGCCACCATCTTCCACACGCTCTTCGACGTTGGCGAAGTGCGCGTCATGCGCGGCCTTTCCGGCGACGTGGCACGGCTCCTCACGGAGGGCGAGCCGATCCGGCAGCTCATGCCTTGAAAGGATCTTCCGCAGGTTGCAGCACCCCCGCTCGACGGCAGCCGTACGAACGGTGAAGTAGAGTAGATTGGTCCGGGCACGGCGATTTGACTGCCACGCCAAGCAGGGCGCCGACATGCTCCTCAATGGCACCGCCGATCTCATCGCGTTGCTCGGCAAGTCCCATTTGCTCGAGCCGGCTCAGGTAACGGCCTGCCTCCAGGGAAGGTTTTCCGATCCCAGACCCCTGATCCAGGAACTGCTGCGGCGCAACTGGCTGACGCCCTTCCAGGCCAGGCGCATCGCGCAGGGCCAGGTCGAGCAGCTAGCGCTGGGGCCTTATCTGGTGCTCGACCAACTCGGCGACGGCGGCATGGGTCAGGTGTTCAAGGCGCGTCACCGCAGCCTGAACCGCATCGTCGCCTTGAAGGTGATTCGCCCGGAACTCGTTACGGATGCCGAGACGGTAGCCCGGTTTTACCGCGAGATGCAGGTTACCAGCGAGTTGAGTCACCCCCATCTCATCCGTTCGTATGATGCCGGCCCGGTCGGCGCCACCCACTTCCTGGCCATGGAATACATCGAAGGGTTGGACCTGGAGCAGCTGGTTCGGCAAGCCGGTCCACTCCCCGTCGCGACGGCGTGCGACTACATCCGCCAGGCGGCCCTCGGACTGCAACACATCCATGAGCATGGCCTGGTCCATCGCGATATCAAGCCATCCAATTTGCTCGTCACCGGCAAACCGGGCACGCAGGGGCCGAACCTGGTCAAGATTCTGGATCTGGGACTGGCGCGCTTGCAGGAAGTCGCTCACGGCAAGGCCAGCACCCGCCTGCCCGACGGCAAGTCGATTACTACCTTGACGCTGGACGGTGCGGGGATGCTGGGGACGGTGGATTACATGTCCCCCGAGCAGGCGCTTGACTTCCACAACGTGGATATCCGTGGCGACATCTACAGCCTGGGCTGCACGCTTTGCTATCTGCTGACCGGGAAGCCGCCGTTCGGTAACGGGCCGCTGGCATTGAAGTTGATGCGGCATCAGCAAGCGGAACGTCCGGATCTGGCCCGGCTGCGGCCCGAAGTCGGGCATGCACTTGCGGCGATCGCGAAACGGACGCTGGCAAAGGCGCCGGCGGACCGCTACGCGACTCCGGCACACGTGGCCCAAGCGCTGGCGCCGTTTGCAGAGGGAAACCGACGGGAATCGCTGGCGGGCCACCGCGCCTTCCTGCCATCGCGGCGCGCTTGCCTCGCGAGCCGTCGGTGGCTTCTGACTGGCAGCGCCTTTCTGTTGCTGGTTACCGCCTGGGGAGGCGCGATGCTCTGGTTGAGAGGCGAACCGTCCGGCCACTCCATTGCCCGCGTCGCTCCGTCCCCGGCGCCACCGCGCATCGTCCGCATCCTGGGGATCAACTGCGGGGGACCGACCGTCGGCGATTTCCAGGCGGATCTTCACTTCAGTGGCGGAGCCGGTGCCGATTACGGCAGACCGGTGCGCCCGGTTGATACCAGTGCCGTGAGCAATCCGGCCCCGGACCTGGTGTACTGGTCCGTGCGTTACGAGAAGATTTCCTATCTTGTCCCTGGCCTGGTCCCTGGTGAGGTCTATACGGTTCGCCTGCATTTTGCCGAGCGCTATCACTCGCAACCTGGCCGGAGAATCTGCAATGTCGTAATCAACGGTGTTCAGGTACTCAGCAATTTCGACATTGTCGCCGTGACCGGGGGCAGAGACAAGGCAATCGTGAAGGAGTTCCCAGCCACCGCGGATGCCGCCGGCACGGTGTCCCTCCAGGTGATCGGCGTCCGTGATACGCCCACGCTGAACGGGATCGAGATTCTCGGCCCGGAGAAGTATGCACCGGCCCGCTTGCCATCCTCGACCCGCTGAGTAGCCTGCGCTCGGCAAAGCAACTCTGGCTGCCGGGGACCACTCCGCCCCACTCCGCCCCTGACCTGTTCTATACTTGGGCAGACGTCGGCTGATCTTTCTTCGCAGAGGTGCATGCTTCCATGCCGGCCGCTTTGATGAGTGATCTGGTCCGGGTACTCGGTGAGCTTCCCCTCCTTCAACCGGTCCAAAGATCGGAGTTGGAGCAGCTGCAGCGTCGTTTCATTGAGCCCAAGGCGCTGGTGCAGCAGATGGTGCAGCGCGGCTGGTTGACGGCCTATCAAGGCCAGCGTTTGCTCCAGGGCCAAGCCGCTAAATTGCTGCTGGGTCCGTATGTGATTCTGGACACTCTCGGCGAGGGGGGCATGGGCCAGATTTTCAAGGCCCGCCATTCCGGCTTGAACCGCCTGGCCGCTGTCAAAGTGCTGCGGCCGGAACTGGTCAGTGACCCCGAGATGCTGCAACGGTTCCTGCGCGAAATTAAGCTCGCCAGCCAGCTGGCCAGGCACCCGCATCTGGTGCATGCTTTCGATGCCGGTCCGGTCGGCGGCACCTACTTTCTAGCAATGGAGTATGTGGAAGGAATCGACCTGGACCGTCTCGTCGGCGAGGTGGGGCCGTTGCCCGTGCCCCAGGCGTGCGATTACCTGCGCCAGGCGGCCTGGGGGCTCCAGCATGCCTTCGAGCACGGCCTGGTCCATCGTGACATCAAGCCAGCCAACCTGTTGGTAACCCCTCGGCCCTGCAAGTCAAGTGCCGAGTGGGGCACGGTCAAGGTGCTCGATCTGGGACTGGCCCGCTTGCACGGCAAAGGCACGGCTCCCGGCCAAACGGTCCTCACCCTGACCTCCGACGGTACGATGACGATGGGCACAGTGGATTACATGGCGCCGGAGCAGGCACTGGACCTCCATCGCGCCGACATCCGGGCAGACGTCTACAGTCTGGGTTGCACCTTCTACTACCTCTTGACCGGCAAGCCGCCGTTTGGCGGCGGGCCCTTGGCCGTCAAGCTGATGCGGCATCAGCAAACGGAGCCGCCGGACCTGAAGGAGTTTCGGCCCGACGCGCCCAACGGGCTGATCCCCATCATTCGGCGGATGCTAGCCAAGAAACCGGACGATCGCTATCAGACGCCAGGTGAAGTCGCCACGGCGCTTGACAAGCTATTTCCGCCCAAGCCAACGCACGCGATACCGCATGAAGCCCGGCGCGGTGAGGGCGTGCAGTCCTCGTTGCTTGGATGGGGAATCACCCGAACGCTCCGCTGGGTGAGCGCCGCCGCGCGGAGGTTCTGGCAGACCTTCAAGCGACGGCCGCGCCTGGCCCTGGGTGCCATGGCCAGTGTGGTGGTGGGAACTGTGGTGGTTGGGTGGCTGCTCGGACCCCGTTCACCGCTCGGACCCGGACCGAACACCCCGATCTCCCAGCTGGCACCGGAAACCGGACTCGCGCGTCTGCGGGCACGCGCAGCCGAGCGCGATGCGGATGAGCAATCGCTGTGGCGGGACATCCTGGCCTTCCGCATGAAGCATGCCGGCACGCCTGAGGCCGCGGCAGCCGCGGAATTGCAAATGACCTTGCCCTCGCTGCTTGATCGGCTAGAGCCGGGCCGGATCAAGGACCGGTCGAAGATGCTGCCGGCAACCGTGGCGATCATGGAAGGGCACCGGCTGGCCGAGCATGCCATCCGCTTCAGTCCGGACGGCGGCAGTATTGCGCTCTGCGGCGATCCCACCCATCTGGAACTGGCCGTGTACGATCTGACCAGGCAGGAACCGAAACTGCGCGCCAACTTGACCGGTCATACTGCTGCCCTTTACGCTGTGGCGTTTTCACCCGACGGTAAGCTGATTGCATCGGGAAGCGCCGACAAGACCGTGCGACTGTGGGACATGACGGCGACCCCGCCCAAATTGAGTCGAGTGCTGGAAGGCCACACCGGGACTATCCGCTGCCTGGCCTTTTCTCCGGACGGGAGGACCCTGGCCTCCGGCGGCGAGGATCAGACCGTTCGGACCTGGGACCTGACCACCGCCGAGCCTCGCGCGCTGTCCATACTTCCTGTCAAGCGGGGAGTCTGGAGCCTGGCATATTTCCCGGATGGAAGGACCTTGCTGACCGGGAGTGCTGCTGGGGACGGCAGCTTCGTCCAGTTATGGGACGGCCTGACCATGCCACAACCGAGACTGCGGCGGACATTGAACGCGGGCGTCTCCGTGCTGGCCCTCTCGCCCAACCGACCGCTGCTGGCGAGCAACAGCGCAGGTAACGGAGCCGTGAACTTACTGGACCTGGCCGGGGTCGATCCCACTCCGCTCAAGCTGGCTCACTGGCATGACGGGGGCGTGAGCGCTGTTCAGTTCACCGCGGACGGAAAAACTGTGTTCACGAGCGATGCGGTCGGCCGATTCCGCTGGTGGGAGTCCGCTGAGGGAAAGAGTACCCACTCCGAGAATGTCGCCCTCTCATCCGTTCTCCATGCGGAACTGGCGCCGGACGGCCGGCATGTCGCCGTTGCGCCTCGGGGCAATGTGGTTTACCTACTCCGTTTCCCGCAGGCCGCGGCAGCGAATTGATAACGGCACCGCGTTGTTTGCCCCCGCGCCCTCCTCTTCCTCGGTCAGCGTGGCCTGTACCAGTCCGCGTCGCGGTTGGCGTAGCCGCCCTCGGTGAGCTGAATCCAGACATTGTCCTTGCCTGGCTCGGCGCGGCCGACGCACAGTTCTTGCCAGACGATCTGGTTGCCGTCCTTCCACGGTTTGTAGCCCAGCGTTGCCACCTGCTCGCGGACGTGAAAGTGAAGGGAGCTAAGCGAGAAGGCCAGGTGCTTGCCATCGCCGCTGTAGGCCGGGAAGGTGTGAATGTACCGGTCGGCCGGAGTCGCCAGACCGATGGTCTTGCCATCGAGCCAGCCGTGTTCGTTGGGCTTCTCGGCCAGGTCGATGGCTTGCAGCCGGGTATCGCGGCTCCCCTGGACGATGACGATGCCCTGGCCGTCGGGCCGCCAGCGCGGACATAGCGTCAGCGCGCCGGTGTTGACGTTGACGAACGGTCCGGCGGGCCGGGCATTGGCCTTCAGCTCGAAGATGGTGGCCATCAGGTTCAACGCGCCGGGAGTCTGCCCGCGCGTGTCCCCCATGCTGGCGACGAGGACGTGCTTACCGTCCGGGCTGAACTCGGGCCAGCGGCTCAAACCGAAGTACCGCCGCACCCCATCGAATTCCTCGCCGGTTGCCAGGTCGCGGGTGATCGTGGCGCCGCGACGTTCAAACGTCAGCCACTTGCCGTCCGGCGACAGGCAAGCGGTGCGGGCTTCCTTGACCAGGAGCTTCACGTTCGACCCGTCAGCGTCCATCACGTAGATGCCGCAGCCGGGCATCACGTCACGCTCCTCCGCGACCGAGCCCCGATAATCGCTCGGATAGCGCACAAGGTGCCACGGTCCAACCGGCGCCACGCTTTCCATGAGCTGATTAACAATCCGCGCCATCTTGACTTTTGCATCGCGGTCGCTGAAGAAGATGATCTTGCCGTCCGGGGTCCAGCGGGGATAGATGTCCCAGGCCGCGTTGTTGGTCAGGTTTTTCTGACTGCTGCCGTCGGCGTTGCAGACGTAGATTTCCCAGTTCCCGTCGCGGTTGGAGGCGAAAACGATCTTGCCGGCGTTGGTCAACTCCTTGCGCAGTTGGGCTTGCTCGGGGGTGTCCTTGATCTTGAGCCAAGGACCTGGGTGTTTGGCGGGGCAGTCCTCGATGTCCATCCAGGGCCGGGGCTTCTCCTGGGCTGATAGCAAACCAGGCCAGATAAGACCGATCAACAGCCCGAGTACGATTCGCATGGTGCAAGTCTCTTCAGGAGGACACTTTGGCTATCTGTCTGAACCGGTTGCCGACCGCTCCTACGGAGCGATGGCAACTCGCTGCTCCGCCTGGTAGCCGAGCTTGACGCGGATGATCCGCAAGTTGGAATCATCGGCGATGTAAAGCCACTTATCGGAGACCGTGGCCAGGTAGGAGCACTGGCCCAGGCCGATGTCCGTGTCGCCGGGCTTCATGGCGGGCTTGTCGGCGGTCCCGAAGCGGCCGATGGTGCAAATCCGGTTGCCGTTGGTGTCCAGCACGGCCACATGATAGCCGTAGGCACGCGGCAGAAACGAGCGGCCGTAAAGGTCGGTGTCGAACTTGCAGTGATAGCACTCGCACGGATAACCGGCCCCCGCGCCATCGACAAAGTGCAGCTGGTCCATGCCCGGGGCGCACCAGAACATGTTCTGCCCCCAGATTTTCCCGCCGCCCGTGGTGAGAAAATCGGCGGGACGGTTGGGCGGGTTGTCAAGCTTGACGGGGGTGCCGAAGTCGCGGATCAGCCGGCCGCCCTTGGGCGCGAACTTGGCGAGACTGCCGCCAATATGCGCCTTGCCGTCCACGTTCATGTGATAGCCGACACCGCAGAAGACGTTGCCGGTGGCATCCGACCTGATGCCGAAGGAGCTGTAGGGCAGGCCCGGAATTGCATCGAGGCCGATCACTTGGCCCGTGCGGCTGAAGCGCCAGACGAGGTTGCCGTGCGACCAGGCACGTCCCGGAAACTGGCCGGGCCGGAAGCGATCCTCATTGTCCTTGAGGAGCGCCTTGAACTGGCCGCTGTCGAAATAGCCGGTGGGGTTGGAAGCACTCGGCTGGCGAAAGATCTCGAAGTCCTGGAAGTTCTCGATGAGCGCGACCACCTCGCCGCGGGGGGAAATGCCGATGCCGTTATTGTAGCCGTTGGGCCCGCCGATGGCCCAGGGCATGGAGATGACGCCTTTGAGCTGCGACTCGCGTTCCCCCTTGCGGTCCGTGCCTCCTCTTTCATCGCCGTAGTCGAAGGGCACTTCGCAAGCCGCGTTGAGCGGAATCGCCCCCTCACCCGATCCCTTGCCGCCCGAAGACGGGGCTCGCGTGACGAACTTGTCGGGATTGAACCGGGCGATGAACTGCAAGCTGCGTGCGTGCATCAGCCCGTCCCAACTGAAGGCGACTTCCTCCAGGCTGCTGGAGGCCCACTTCGACTGGGGCAGCTGGCTAAGATCCATCCGCTGCCAGGTCTTGCCTTCCTCCGGGTCGATGCGGCGGAGGTTGCCCCGGCCGCTGTAGACGTGGCCGCGCAGCGGATCGACGGCGATGTAGCCCATGTGGCCGCCGTTCATCGCATGCGGCGTGTGCCCGGCCTTGCGGACATCGGCCTCGAAGTCGTCAAACAACTCCCACTTGCTGCCGCGCTCGGCGTAGACGCGGACCACGCCGCTCTCATGCACCAGCCAGACGCGGGTTTCCTTCGCCCAGCCGTCGACTGCCAGCAGCGGCACGGGATAGCCGACCACGCGGGGGTCGCCGGGGATGACGACGGGAAAATCCTGCCGCAGTTGCTCGGCAGGGTTGTCCAGCGGCCCGAACTTGATCAACGTGACGCTTGACTTGTCGTCGGCGCCGCCGTGCTCGTTGCGGCTGAAGCAGAGGGCGTAGATCGAGCCACTCTGGGGATGAATAGCGATTTCCTGGGGGTTCTTGACGGGAATGGTCTTGAGGTGCTTCCCTTCGGGAGAAAACACCTGAATGCGATGGTTGCCCAGGTCGGCGACGTAAAGTCGCCCCACCGCGTCGCATGCCAGGCCTTGGGGCAGGCTCAGATGGTTGTTGTCGTCGCCGGCGCCGGCGACCTTGGCATCCCGGCTGACCTCGCCGACGAAGGAATCTTTCCCCTCGACCACCAGGCCCGTCTCCTCCCAGGCAAACCGGAAGACCGCGTTCCAGGTGTACGGCGGCCTTTCCAGACGCATATCGCGCCGCGGCGGGGCGGAGACGCCCCCGGCGCGGCCCTGGCCGGTGACGTAGACCCACTTGCCGTCCGGGCTGAGGGCGATGTGGCCCTGGCCCTTGAACGAGCCGGCCTTCTCGGTGAAGCGGCCGCCCTCGATCGGCTCTCCGCCGGTCGTGCCGTCGGTGCGCAACCGGAGCAGCCGTCGGATGTCGTGAATCCCACCCACGGTGAAGCAGCCGAGTTTGCCTGCCCCCACGGCGAGGCAGGTGCTATCCTGAACACTGCCGAACGGCGCCGTGGCCCCATAACCGACCAAGTGGGGTGACGCCTTGCTGCCGGGGGGCACCTGGCCGTCGCGCCAGATTTTGGCATCGGGCAGCGTGCGCTTGGGAATCGAGATCTTGTCGAGTTGGTCGGGGGCCCACGGGTAAATGGTGCGGACGTAGTTGGTGTCGTGATCGAACTTTCGCAGCTGCGGAGCGCCATAGGACAGGCATTCCAGAACGTAGACGCCGTCGGCATCGGCCACGATGGCCGCGACGTGGCGGGCCGACGACGTGTCCTTGGGATGCCAGCCGATGAGCTTGTCGAACGTCGGATGCAAACCCAGCGAGACGCGCACGCGGCATTGAGCGGCATTCGCCACGTACTTGCCGAATTCATCTTTGCCGTCCCAGGCGATCGACTGCTCCAGGGAGTCTTTCTTGAAGGGGGCAGGGGCATTCGCGCCGAGGACACCGTAGCCGATGTGACGGACGATGCGGCCATCGGGACCTTCCACGGCCACGGCCACGTCGCACTTGCCCTTGACGGCGAAGGAAATCTCGTAGCGATCGGGGCCGATCTTTTTGACGGCCGGCTCCCGGGCAAACTCGTAGACCGCTTCCCGGTCCACCGGCTTGCACAGCGGGGCGTCCCAGTTGGCGGATGGCTTCTCCTGGGCGAAGGCCGCCAGCGAAATCATGCCAATCACGACCGGCAACAGAACCGCCCGATTCATGTCCAGACTCCCCGGAGGAATGGTTTAGCCTAGATCAGGCCTCTGCCTCACTACACCAGTTCCGTGATCGGCTCGCGCTCGTCGAGCAGGTATTGCGGGCGGCCGGTGTGGTCCGGAATGGTCGAGGCCGGGTCGATGCCGAGTACGTTGTACACCGTGGCGAGCACGTTCTGCACCGTGTAGCGCTTGCCCTTGGCCCGCTCGCCACGCGCGTCGGTCTCACCGATCACCTGGCCCATCGGCATGCCGGCGCCGCCGGCAAAGAAGGCGAAGCCGGAATCGGCCCAGTGGTCGCGGCCGGGAGCGTTGTTGATCTTGGGGGTGCGGCCCATTTCGCCCCACATCAGCACGGTTACATGCTTGTCGAGTCCGCGCTCTTTCAGGTCCGTCAGCAGACCGTAGAGGGCGCGGTCCAGCACGGGCAGGCGTTTGCGGAGGTTGTTGAAAATGCCGCCTTCCTTCGCGGAGCCGTGGTCGTCCCAGCCGCCCACCTGAAGCGTCACCACCGACACGCCCGCTTCCACCAGACGCCGCGCCATCAAGAGTTTGTCGGGATCGACGGACCCCGCTTCGCCCTTGTTGGCGATCTTGCCGTACTTGGCCCGCACGCTCTCGGGTTCTTTGCTGACATCGAACGCCTGGCGCACCTTCGGGGAAGTAAGCAAGTCGAAGGCCCGCGCCGCATGGGCATCCATTCCTGCGATTTGACCGCGCACGTCGATGTCGCGTTGCAGGGTATCGAAGCCGCGCAATAACTCTTTCCGGTCCGCCAGCCGCTCCAAGGATACGTCCTTGGTCGGCTGGAGGTTCTTCAGGATGGGGCCGTCGTAGCAGAAGGCCCGGTGGGCGGCGCCGGCGTAGGCGGGGTTCTCGCCATCGCCGTTGCCCTCGGCCGTAGAGCGAATCATGCTGACGTACGATGGCATCCCCTCCGCGGTGGAGCTTCCCCGCAGCCGGCTGAACACCGAGCCAAACGCGGGGCGGCGCATCCGGCCGGGGATCGGGGCGCCCACGTTGTCGGGGCGGCCATAACCCGTGTAGATCAGCTGCTGGGAATGCGCGTCGTCGAAGTAGAAGTTCACGCCGCGGACAATCGCCAGCTGGTCGGCGATCTGCGCCTGCAAGGGAAACAACTCGCTGATGGCCATCCCGGGGACGTTGGTCTGGATTGGCTTGAACTCGCCGCGAATGCCTTCGGGAGCATCCGGCTTGAGGTCGTACATCTCGAACTGGCTGGGACCACCGGGCAGACCGATCATGATGATGGCCTTTTGCTCACGCTCCGCCCGGGCCGGTTCCTGGGCACGAAGCCGGTACAGGTCGGGGAGCGTCAGGCCACCGAAGCCCAGGGCGCCGACGCGCAAGAAGTCGCGGCGCGACAGGGTGTCACAGAACGAGCGCTGCTTGCCCCATAAGGTCAACATCGCTTTCTCCTTCAGGCGGGGACTTTGGGACATGCCCAAGTCGGTTGGCAGGTGAGTCAGTTCGATCGAGGGCAGCTCCGTCCCACGGGGAACGGTTGCCAGCGCCATTCATTTGACCAATATTGGCCGCGTAGCGATAGTCGATAACAGGACTAATAATAGATAGACTAGCAATAGTAAAAACCAAGAGCTGCCGTGTACTCGATCCGGCGCGCCCATCAATAGTATTCCCGGCCGCGCGGCGTCTGGATGGCGCGCCAGTGGAAGGTGTAGCTGCCGCGGTCGTAGTGGCTGACGTGCGGCAGCAGTTGCGGGCCGCGATGGCCGTCATTCCCTCGCTCCAGTTCGAGCTCCCGGCCCACCTGCCGCCAGGGGACGACCAGCATCAGGCCATCGTCGCTGCCCAGCAGATGTTTGTCGGTGATCTGGAAGACCGTCAAGCGACCGCCGCCCGCCGACAGAAAGTTGCGGTAGCCGATTTGATGCCCCTTGGTCAAACTGGCCCATTGCTTGGCGTCGTAGACCTCCAGGGCCAGCTTCAACTCGAAGCCTTCGAGCATGTCCTTGAAGATTGGCAAGAGCTGGCGAATCTGCTGCGCCTCCCGTTCCGGCAAGGGCGGTAACTCCGGTTTCCCGGTAGTGCCACCGCGCGGCTTGCCCTGCGGGGTTTGCCAGGTGATGGCCAGGTGGTGGTCCGCGTCCAGGTTGGGCAGGACCTGGAACTTGAACACCAGATTCAGGTCCTCCCAGCCGGGGCCGAAGGGGATCGGTGCCAGTTTCAACGCGTTGATGTCCTCGAAGGCGTAGGTCGCGATCAGGCGCACCGACCCGTCGGTCTGCTTTTCAATCTTCTTGCCGGCCAGCTTGACCCCCTTGCCCATGTGTGCGACGCGCTTCTTGACCTGCTCGTCGCTGGTCAACTCCTCAATGCTCGGCACGTCCTTGAGCCGCTTGGCGGCATCGACCAGCTTGTCGCCGAAGACGATGTCCTCGACCACCTGGCCGCTGCCGTCCTCGTTGAGCTGCACCGTCAGGCGGATCTTGATGCAGCCGGTGGACAGCAGGCACGCGGCGAGCAGTAGTCCAAGCCAGCTATGTCGCATCGTCGGGATCATGGACGCTCCCTTATTTCTGTGGATTGGCCACGGTGAGTTCCTTGTCGCTCAAAACGATCACGGCCGGGCCCTGGACGGCATACGACACCTGACCGTACTGCCCCCACTGGCCGAAGCCCTTGACGTCGAGCTGCTGGGTTACCTTGCCAGTGGCGGCCTCGACGATCAGCAGGTCCCGTTTCTGCTCGTCGGAGTAATGGACGAGGAAATGGTGGCCGCGCAGCGGGCCGGGCAACCAGGTTTCGGGTTTGGTCAGGCCGCGGCGCACTTGCTTGTAGAGCGATTTGCCGTCGGCTAGCTGGTAGCCAAGCAGGTTTAGCGTGGAGGGGTCGTCGCGCGAGTAGTGCAGGCCATACAGGGCATTGGTCCCGAGGGCCAGGTTGTGCAGCACGCCGGGCGTCTTGGCCTCGTTGATGTGCCAGCGCAGCTCGCCGTCCGCCAGGCCCAGCGCTTCGAGGCCGACCGTATCGTAGTTCGGCTTGAGGACCACCACGGTGGCGTCGTTGGCCCAGAAGCGGAAGCCGGCCGCTTGCGTTCCTTCGCCGACGCCGCCCCGGTCGATATTCGTGATGCGCTTCTGCCAGCGGATGCTGCGGCTGGGCAGGTCCACGGCGATGTAGTCCCAGCCATCGGTGACGACCAGGCTGTCCTTGGTCTGCACCATGGAGGCGCCCGGATCGTCCCACTTGACGGCGGGATTGCCCGTGGCCTCGCTCAAACCTGGCAACGGGAGCAGGCTCAGCAGCCGGCCGGTGCCCAGGTCGCGGAACGAGACGCCGCTGGGGTTGCGGCGCACGGTAGCCAGCAGGTTGTCGCGCACGATGGGCGGCGAGTAAGCCCCGCCGGTCTCGTTGGCATCCCAGATGAGCTGGCCGTTGGCCAGGTGCAGGGCAAGGGTTCGGCTATTATCGGTCAGGACCAAAACGTCCTCGGCGGCGGCGGAGTCGAGGATGCGGAAGCCGTGCGGCACCTGCGCGCGCCACGCCAGCTGGCCGTCGGCCAGCGCAAACGCGAGCACGTCATACCAGCCGTGGACGATGACCTTGCCCTGGTGGATGAAGAACTTCTGGAAGCCTTCTTCCTCGCCCTTGTCCTTGAGGCGGATTTCCGCGACTTCCCATTTCTTCTGATTGCTGGCCGGGCCCCAGCAGATCAGGCCAAACTTGTTGGCGTTGAGCCGCTTGGAGCGCATCCCCAAGAAGGCCAGGTCTTCTTTGGCAGCCAGACCATCAGCCGGTTGCAGGACCATCAGCAGCGTGTTGGCATCGTAACCCAGCGCTGTGGTTTGTTGCCGATAGCTGGTGCCCAGGGCCACCGTCGCGACTTCCGCCACGCGGATATTGCAGGCTTGCTGCACTGCTTCGGGAACTTTCAAGCCGTTGGTCCGGCCCGCGTCGTTGAGCCGCCACAAGGCGATGCGCCGGGCTGGCTCTGCCAGCTTCCCGGCTTGTTCGATCAGGCGGTCCAGCGCTTGCTGGGCCGCCTGCGTGCGCGGATACTCGCCCAGCAGCCGCAGCACCGTGGCTTCCTCCGTCTGGGCGCGGAACACGTCGTCGGCGGCCGCCTCGTATTGCTTGCGGAAGTCTTCGGGCGCCTTGGCCAGCAGCCGTTGCAGCCACTCGCCGGCAAACGGGCCGGTCTGCACTTCCATGTCCGGTTCCAGGGGCGACAGGATCGAGAAATAGTTCTCCAGGGTCGCGCCGGAGACCTTGACGGCCAACTCCAACTCCTTGCTGTAGTAATTGGGCGGTGACTTGCCCTGCATGTTAGCGATCACCGCCAGGCCCTTGGTGCGCAGGGCCTGGGTGTCGCCGGCCAGCACGGCCGGCACGGCGAACTTGATCGAGCCATAGTGCTTGATGGCGCCGGTCAGGGCGGCGGCGGCCTCGGCCCAGCGGCCTTGCCGCTGGGCGATCTCCGCCAGGGCCAGGATGGTGTAGATTTCGTCCTGGCTGGTGGTGCAAGCCAGCGCCATGCGTTCGCAGTAGCCGTCGGCGCCAGCGAGATCGCCCGTACGCAAGGCCGAGCCGGCCTGGTGGCGATAGAGCCGGAAGAGTTGCCGATTGATCTCGGTGCGGAAGGGTGTGGGCTGGGCGGGCAGCGCGGCCAGCGCCTGCTCGAACAGCTCGACGGCTTTCTTGCGGTCGCCTTGCATTTCCTTCAGCTCGGCCAGGCGGAACAGCCCTTGTGGACTGGCATCCTTGCCGACTGCGGATGCGACCTGCTCCCGGTCGTACCAGAGCGAGACCGCCTGCGGGCTGATTTCCAGCTCAAAAACGGTGCCGTGGCGCTCGAAGGTCATGCGGTGATAGGTCGTGAACGGATCGGTGACGTTGTGGACCAGGTCGGCGGGGTTGACTTCCTTGCCGGCCTTGCGGGCGGCGTCCTCGACCTTGCCGTTGTAATTGGTGAGCGTGCGGGTATGGCCGATGTCGTAGTACCAGCGCTCGGCCGCGGTTTTTTTCGCCGTCATGTCCCAGAACTGCTCGCAGTGGGTGCCCGTCCAGGCACTGCCGTTAAAGTAAACCTTGTTGCTCCGGGTCAAGAGCGGCCGGCAGCGGATGGAGCCAGCCCCGCCGATGCGCTCCCGGGTATCAGCCGGCGTGGCGGGCCGAGTCCAGAGGGTTTTGCCGGTTCGGGGTTCGAGGGCCAGCAGGCCACTGCCGGCGACCACCAATTCCCCGGCCGTGTTAAGGCCGACCAGCGTGTGGGCGTCGCCGAGCTGGGAGCCCTCGCCGCTGGGCCTGCGGCCGGCGCTCCACACGACTTTCCCCGTGGCGGCATCCAGGCAGAGCAATAGTCCGCAATCCGCCGGCGTGACATAGACCCTTCCTTCCCAAACGAGCGGCGGCCGGCTGAACCACAACTGGCGCTCGACCCCCCGCAGCAGGTCGTTGGCATCCGGGTCGATGGGATAGCGCGTGGCCCAGAGGATGCGGCCGCTCAGCGCGTCCAGCGCCGTGACGACGCCGGCATTGGTGTAGTGGTAGAGGACGCCATCCTTCAGCGTCGGCTGGCTGCCGAAGATACGAATTCGCCGGACCCGCGAGGAAATGCTGAACTGCGCCGGCGTCAGCTGGCAGATTTCGCGCGACCAGATCAACCGGCCGGTGCGGCTGTCCAGGCACTGCATGCCGGCTCGGCTCGACAGGTGGCTGGTGCCGGCCAGGTCGTCCAGGACGTAGGGCGCATAAACCACATTCGGTCCAGGCGCCGGCGCCGCCAGATAACGGGTGTTGCGTTCGCTGTCGCTGGTGGCGGCGAAGGCGCCTTTGGCCCAGCGCAGCTGGCCGGTGGTCTGATCGACGGCCACGAGCGACGGCCCTTCCTTGACGATGCTGGCGAAGACCAGGCCATCGTGCAGGAGCAGGTCGCTTTCGGGATGATAACGGAGGGTGCCGGAGGAACTTTGCAGATTGGGCACGTCAAAGCTGTCCAGCAGGCCGCCTGGTCCGAAGGTCCAGTTTAGCTTGCCGCTGAGCAGGCTCCTGCAGAACAGGACGTTGTGATGCAGGTAGCAGATGGAATTGCCGGCAATCCACGGCAGGGCGCGCACATACCATTCGCGCTGCGACTGGGGATTCGCCTCCGACCAGACGAATTCTCTCCGCCCCACCGGCACCTGCAGATCGGGAAACAAGTCGTAGTCGCCCAGCGCGATGAACTCAGGATGGCGCGACTGGCGGAAATACGGCGGCGTGGTGGTCTTCACCGAGTCGAGCGCCTTGAGGAGACCGCTTGCCGATTCGCTTCGCGCGGCTTCGGGGCGAGTCACCTCGTACTCTTTCACTCTACCCAGGTGCTTGTAGCACGCCGCCAGGCGCAGCGCCAGCTCGGTCTCGGGAAGATCATGCAGGGTGCAATAATCGCGGATCTCCTGATAGTAAAAGAGTGCTTTGGCGTACTGGCCTTGGTCCAGGGCCATGTTGCCTAGCTCCCACAGCGCCCGCGGTCCATAGCTGGTGGCCAGGTAGCGCTCGGTCACCTCGGCGAAATCCAGCGGCGAGTAGTACTTCTTGGCGCGCTCGTAAAGTTGCTGGGCCTCGGCATCGTGCAGCGTGCGGTAATAGAGGAGCTGCTCCTTCGGCATGCGCAACAGCTGCCGCTGGGCATACAGGGCGCTGGGGATGAAGATGCCGTCCGGCTGGATGCGCCACAGGTCGCCGGGGAAACTGCTGATGACTTCGTGGTAGAGCTTCATGGCGCCGCGGTAGTCCTTGGCGGCGAACAGCTCGTCGGCTTTCTTGAGGAAAGCATCGACGCGGTAGTCGTGCTCCACCTGGGACATGTTGAAAAACCACGGCTGCAGGGAGAGCTTGAGCGGCTCGTTCCTGCTCAGGCGCTGCTTGTCGAGGAAGTCGGGATGATAGCCGCCGTAGAGCTGCTCGAACGTGGGGCCCGAGGCCGGCGCCTTCGCTGGCGGCTGGCCGTTGCCCAGGGCCGCGAGCAGCAAGCCCAGGGAGCAGGCCGACCAGGTGAATCGCGCAAACGTCAACATGCCGCACCCTTCTTTCCACCCGAGCCGAGATTCGCGGAGCGCCAGCCAATCACCGCAGCAAACGTGCCCCGGCCCAGTCGGCCAGATCGCCCAGGTCGAGGTCCTCGGTGGCGTCCACCACCAGCGTCAGTTTCTTGACGCCCTTGATCGAGACCGCAATCAGCGTCGGGGTCGTGGCCGCGCCGCGGAGCACCGGACTCTTGTAGAGTTCCTTACCGTCCCCCAGCACGTGAAAGGTCACACTGCCGCCCTTGCCGGCCTGATCGTCGATGCCGACGACCGACTCGAACTTCGACCAGCTCCCGCCGACGTCGAAGGTGAGCGAACTGTTGGCGTGGACGCCGATGCCCCAGGCATAGAGGTTGCCACCGATGCTCAGGGGATTGCCCTGGCAGTTCTGGTTCAGGCGATAGCCCTGCTGGGGAGTGAGGATGGCTTTTTCCTTCACCTCGCTGGGCGTCAGCTGCGACAGGTAGATCGCCTGACCGTTGAGCACTTCGACGGCAATCAACTCCTCGACGGGGACTGCCAGGGGCTTAGCTGGTTGCCAGGTGGGGCGCAGGTGCCACTTGCCGTGGCCGACCGAATCGAGCAGCCCTTCCAGTGTGCTGCCGTCGCGGGTCTGCACCTTGAGGAACGGCAGGCTCGGCAAGGGCGGCCGCGGAGTCTGCGTGTCGCGTGCCAGCCGGACGCCGGCCAGGTGCAGGATGCTCAGGGGCACGATCCGCCGCAGCCGTTCGTGGTCGAGATGCAGCTCCTTGGCGTCGATGCCTTCCAGCACGCCTTCGTAGCCGGCGGTGCGGCGGTCGAGGACCTGGTCCATCTTGCCGGTCGGGTCCTCGTCGTCGCCCGTGACCAGCTCGATGGCGCGGCGGCCGGCCTTGCCCTCGATCGGCATGGTCAGGAAGCCGCGCAACGCCGCCAGCGGAATCGGCAGGTCGCCCACGCTTGCGGTTTCGGTCAGCAGGGTGTCGCTCTGCAGGCGCACGATCTGGCCCTTGAGCCGGTCTCCCGAAACGAAGTGGAACTCCTGGGCGCCAGCACGGATGGCCCGCGGTTCACGGCCCCGAAAGGTAATACTGTTGATCTGGGTCAGCTCGGCGGCGGACATTCTTCCGGACGGCAGGCGCAGGGTGATCTTGCCCTTGCCGTCGATGGCTTCGATCATGGCCATCAGCCGCTTGCCGTCCTGGAAGTAGATCTCTTCCGCAGACCCCGGTGTGGCGAAGCCGGCCAGCAGCATAATCGCCGCAAACCGGGTGTAGAGTGGGCGACTCACTCCGCGCGTGGCAGCGACTCGCGGAGCGAGTTGCCCACCAACCTGACCCACGTTGCTGCTCATGGCTTCTCCTTCTCCTTCGCTGCCGGGACCAGCAGGTTGAGGTAGGCGCTGATCAGCGTGCGGTACTTCGGGTCCGGGTTGCTGGCCACGGTTTGCAGCAGGTAGTCGCGGATCTCGGGAGTCAGCGGCGCCTGCTTGATCCGGTCGGCCAGCACGTCGAAGCGGAAGTCGTGCATGGCCTTGTCGCGGGCCGAGGCGATTTCCCTGGCTATCTCCTCGGGCGGCTTTTTCAGATCGATCTTGCCGATGGCCTCCGTTGCCTCGACGACATTCTTGGCCAGCACTTCTTTCGGCCGGATGCGCTCGTCGGCTAACGTGTCCAGAACGGCAACGGCGTGGCGCAGTGCTTCGAGCAACTCGGCCTGCAGCGCGGGCAAACCCGCCGGGAGCTTGGTCTCTTTCAGGGCCGCCAGGGCCTTCGTGAAGGCATCCGGCTGTAACAGCGCCAGCTCTTTGGTCAGGCGGATGCTGAGGTCCTGGTCCGTGATCCGTTCCTTGACTGCGGCCCGCGCGGTATTCACCAGTTCCAGGGCTTGCTGCTGGCGTTCGACCGCCTGGGCCAGCGCCTGGGTGTGCAGCGCCCGGAGCAGCGACTCGCTCGCCGGCTTGCCAGCCTGGGCTTCAAGCAGCCGGCGGGTCTTTTGGTGAACGTCCTGCTGCAGCACCACGGCCCAGCCCAGGTCGTTGCGCAGCTGCACCAGCGTCGCCAGGTTGGGCCCGACCGCGACATAGGGCTGGCCGAACTCGTCGACGCCCTTCGACTTGTCGCGGTCTTCCATTTGCGTCAGCATCCGGCCATGCTGGGCCAGGAAGCGGCGCGTCGTCTGCGCCGTGGCGCTCAGGTCACGCTCGATGGCCTGGGTGGCGGCGCCGGTCTGGCCCGCGGCGATGAGTTTCCCGATGGTCTCCAGGTCGGCGTGCAGCGACTGGAGGTAGGGCAAGGCTGACCCGAAGCGATGCTCCTTCGCGAATTCCTGCACCTTGCTCGACGCCTCCAGGGCCCGCTGCACCCGCAGGCCAAGCATCCCCAGGCGCAGCTGCCGGTAGCGCGGCGAGCGGTCATTTTCCGCAAAGCGCTGCTCGGTGTACTGCGTGTACAGGATCACCTGGTCGTCAAGGATCGACTGCAGAAACACTAGCGCCTGTTCGATGCTGTTGAGCTTGTAAGCGCCGAGGTCCTCGACATCGACCTTCGACTCCGGGTTGAAGACCAGCCCCTCAGCCGGATCGCCGACCGCCACCGGCTTGGCGACCGTCTTGACCTCGCGGTCGTCGGTGAGCGGCGCCTTGATATCGAGAGCGGCCAGGGCCGTCACATCCTGGCCGGCCTGCTCGAACTTGCCGGCGACGAACGTGAAAACCTTGAGGACGTAGAGCTGTTCTTGCAAGGTGGCGTCGATCCGATTGTCCTTGATGCCCTTGGCGACCTGAATGAGCTTTTCGTTCACCGCGCGCAGGCGCAGCAACTCCAGATTTTCCTTGAGTGGCGTGAATACCTGCTTGCGGCCCTGGGATTGAGCGGCCAGCGCCAGGGTCTGCAGCTCTTCTTCCAGGGCGCGCTCGCTGTCGCGGATGGTCTCCTGCTGCTGAGCGATGGTCGTCAGCAGCCGGGCGTCGGCTTCGTTCAGGTCCTCGATCTCCTTGCCGAGCCATTTCGGGGCCACCTGCACGCTGGTGGTGTGGACCTTGTGCTGCAGCTCGTGCAGCCGGCGCGCGGTTACCAGGACCTGCTGCAGGTCGTTCCAGTCGGCCAGCAAATAGAACAGCCGCTGATATTCGAGGGCGACCAGCTTCAAGGTCGGGTCCAACGCAGTCAGCGCCTGCTTCATTTTGACCACGCGGCCCGACGGCGTGTCCTCGCCAGCGTTGGCCGGGCGGGCAGCCGCCAGGGCCTTGGCAATCTGCGGCTGGCGCTGCGTGGCCAGGTCGCGGATGGCCTGGCCGATCTGCTCCAGCCGGCGGGCGAAGAACGCCCCTTCCATCCGGTTGCGGGCCATCTCGACCGATAGGGCCTTGAAGCGGCCTTCCAGGGCCACGGCGGCCCGCTGGGCCAGCTCCTGCTCTTCCTGGAATTGCTTGAGGAGCGCTTGCTCCGACTCGGTGGTGCCCCCTGACTTGAGCCACTTGCCGGCGTCGAGGTAGGCCCAGCGCTGGTTGTTGGCGCCCAGGAGTGCCTCGGTGAGCAGCGCCTTGGCCGCCAGCAGCACGTTACTTTGCACCTCCAGCTCGCTCTTGAGGGCGAGCTGCAGGTGGGCCGACTCGGCCTGGCCCCGGCCAGTGGGGTTGACGTCCTGGGCGGCCAGGTAAAAAGTCAGCTTGCCGACGCCGGCCAGGTCGAGCTTCTCCAGGTCCCAGTCGAAGGCGCCTGCGGAAGTCTTGCCGATCTGCGGGACAGGGCCGGTGATCTTTTCATCGAGCGGCACGGGCGGCTGGCCATCCTTGCTCACCAGCACGCGAACCTGCTTCAAGCCGTAGTCGTCGTCGGCCTGGTAGCGCACCCGGAAGCGGGCACGGGCCGTCACTTCCAGGTCGCCGGACGGCTCGAACAGGCGCGCCGTCGGCGGCTGATCGGGCGTGACCTGGATGCGGTGCGTCTCGGCGCGTTTCTCGCGGTTGCCATGCAGGTCTTTCAGGCCGATGGTGTAATTAGTGCTGTCTTTCAGCATGTGGAACCACTCGAAGCGCAGACCATCCTCGGTGAGCGGCAACGGCTGCGGCGCCTGGCCGGCCAGCTGCACCCACGCCTCGCTCAGCGGGCTTGACGCCGTGAAGCTAACGCGGACTTCCGTACCTTCCAGGCCGCTCAGTTGTGGGTCGTTGCTGATCTTCGGCGCCGCCCCGGTGTAGGGCGGCGGCTTGCTATAGGCCTGCACTTCGCGAAGATAGGGCCGCTTGACGACGTGGACCTCGACGGGTCGGGTCCGGCCATCGCCCCCTTCGATGTGGAAACGGAGAGAGTCGCTGAGTTTGGTGAAGGTGTACTCCGCAGTGCCGTCGGGATTGACGAACATGCTCACGCTGATCTGACGCTTGGTGAACGCGCCGGCTTCGTTGGTGGGGTTGTAGACCAGCGTCACCTCGGCGGGGATGCGGCCCTGGAGCTGGACGCGGACGGGCAAATCCTCGCCCTCGGGCACCGCCGCCCCGGCCGCCGGCGTCAGCAACGCGAAGCGCGTGCTGCTCGGCCAGTACACGTCGGCCCAGGGTGCCAGCAGGCGACTCAGACCGATGGAAGTGTAATGTTCGGCGGTGGCGAACTCACCGATGGCCGCCAGTCCCAGGCTGGCCAGCAGGATGGTTGCCGCCGCCCGCAGCCACCGCCGTACCGCTTGCCGTTGCCAGACTCCGGACAGGTCGAGCTGGTCCAGCCCGCGCTCCAGTTGCACCAGAGCTTCCTGGACGACCGCCCGGCCTGCGGGCGACGCGGCCTCAGCGACCTTGTCCGGCTGCCGCAGCTCGTCGAGGTTCGTGAGCCGGTCGTTGCTGCCGGTCATCGTGGCATCGAGATAGCGCAGCACTTCCTGATCCGACCAGCCCTGGCGCAACGGCTGCACCAGGTCGCGGAGCACGACGAACGCCACGACGCCGAGCCAGAGCGCCAGCGCGGTGAAGCGTTCCACCGAACCGAAGTGCCAGCAGAAGTCGATCAGGATCAGCGCCACGGTGACGGCCAGGCTGATGCTGACGAGCCGGCTGACGCCCAGCAGCAGCAAGAGCCGGCGCAGCAGCACTCGGAAGTGGTCGCACAGTTGGTGCAAGCGATCGGTCATCGTGATCCCGCCCGTGGGTGCTCAACGCAAGTACAGCGGCAAATAGCCACGCGGCGCTTGCAGCACGATCGCGGCCGCCGCCGTGGGATAGACGCTATTACCGGCCTGGTCCTCGAACTGGCCGTCCGCCTTCTGCGAGGCGGCAAAGACCTCCAGCATCTTCTTGTAGTAGGGGTGCCAGTAGTCGTTGCCGGCGACGTACAGCGCCTGGCTGACGTAGAACGCGCCGTAATGGGCGTAGGGCATTTCCAGGAGATCCGCTACGGTCTGGCGCTTGTGGAAGGAGTCCAGGTACGCAGTCGTGGCCAGGATGCGCGGGTCCTTGAAATCGTTCGGGTCCTTGGCTGCCATATAGAGGGCGATCACTCCACAGGCGGACACCGCGGGCGAACCGGGCTGGCCGCCGGGCAGGTATTGCCACTGTCCGGTGAAGCGGCCGTCCTCCTGGAGCGCCCGCGCCTTGATGAAGGCGACGGCCCGGTCCACCACGTCGGCGGGGACGGAGAAGCCCGAACGCACGGCCAGCCGCAAGGCGTACAGGACGTTGAGGGTCACCAGGGTGTCGCTGTTGCCTTCGCGCATCATCTTGTAGCGCCAGCCGCCATCGACGTGCTGGTACTTCAAGAGGAGTTGGATGGCCCGGCTGAGCTTGTCGCGCAGGTCGCGCCGCCAGGGCATGTTGCCGTGGGCTTGCAGGAGACAGAGCGTGGCCCACGAATGGTCGTACATGGGACCGTGCGTGTAGACATCGCGGGCAACGATCTGTCCGTCTTCCTTGGTGTTGTCGAGCAGGAATTCCAGGCCGCGCGCCAGTTGCATTCCCGATGGTCCCTGGCGCGGCAAGCTCCCTTCGGCGAACAGGGCCAGGCAGCACAGGGCAGTGACCCCGGCGTTCTGCGGCCACTGCTTGTCGCCCCAGCTGCCGTCGGCTTGCTGGCTCTTGCGGAGGTAGTCGAGCGCCTTGGCTGACATCTCCGTGGCGGAGATGGTGGTCTTCTCGCCCGCTTTGGCGTCAGGCTTCGGCACGGCGATCGCGAACAGTTCATCCGCCGAGCTGAGGCGCTGCACATCGCCCCGCGGCGGGAACAGGACCGTACCGACCACGCGCGGCGCGACGGGCGGCGGCTCGTCCTTGTCCTTGGCGGCCTTGGCCGGCTTGTCCTTGTCCTGGGCCAGCAGCATCGGCAACAGCAGGCTGCCTGCCAGCAGGCCCAGGAACAGGCCGCGCGTCAGTCCGCAACTCGCCAACCGTGATCCACGATTGCTCATAGCAGGCTCCACTTCTTGCGCAGCACCCATTCGCTGGTGAGCGTGCCTAAGAAAAGCAGCAAGAACAAAGGCGAGTCCCAGATGTCCTCTTCGGTGCGGTGCGGGATCAACTGCGGCTCCGGCGACAGCGTGCCGGGCAGCTCGCCGAGGTTCTTGATGGTGGCATGATCGTACGCCCGGCCACCCGTGAGCTGCGCCAGCCGGGCCAGGCCTTCCAGGTCGGCGGTCGTGTCGAGATCCTCCAGCGATTGCAAGCGCACGTCGAAACGCGCCGTCTCGTCGAACACTTTTTTCTGGGCGCTCGAGGTGTCGGCCAGCGTATGATCGGTTTGCACGACGTACGCGCCGATGCGCTTGGGTCGGTACTGGCCGCCGAAGGTCTGACCTTTGAGCGTCAACGGCACTTTGAACGCGCCGCCTTGCGGGTCGGTCACGGTCGCCAGCAAGGTCTCATTGCGCAGCTGGGCCAGCAGCGATGGATCGAGTACGCTCAGCGACAGCTGCACCGCACCGCCGGGTGAGTACAGCTTCTGATCGGTCTGCAGGACGACCTGCTTCTGCGCGCCGAGCAAGCGAGTCTCGCCCAGGTAGCGGATAATCTGACTGAAAAAGCGATGGTGGTCGAAGTTCTCGTACGGATAACGCC
>JAEUIF010000848.1 GCA_016795185.1 Planctomycetia bacterium
GACTACCCCGGCGGCTATCCGATGGTCTACGACCCCGCCACGGGCAAGACGCGCGTGTATCCGATCCCGGTCAAGCAGCATGGCGTCATCAGCATCGTGCCCGACGAGTCGCGCGACTTCGCCTACATCTCCACCTGCGACGATGCCCGGCCCATCGAATCGACGCACTTCATGATTTTGGACCTGAAGACCGGCAAGTACCGCGACCTGCTGGACTGCCAGCACATGTACGCTTTCGTGGTCGTCGATGCGCGCGGCCGGGCGTATCACCCGATCCTCGGCGGCGACGTTGCCCGTTACGATCCGAAAACGGACAAACTCGAACGCCTGAAGCAGACCATCGACGGCAAGCCGCCCACGAAGGAATCGCTGCTGGCCGATCCGAAGAGCCATCCCATCAATTGGGACGTGACGCCGGACGGCAAGACGCTCTACGGCGTGGCCATGAGCGGCAACCAGCTGTACAGCTACGACCTGACCGGCGACGGCGACGTGCTGGCGGGCAAGTCGCTCGGCCCGCTGCTGGCCGGCGCGAAGAGCACCGACTGCCGGGCCCTGTGCGTGGGGCCGAAGGGCACCGTCTGGGCGGCCATCACCGCGAACACGGCGCTGGGCAGCAGCATTCAGTATCTGGTCAGCTATCAACCGGGCGACAATGCCCCGGTCAATCACGGCCCGGTGGCGATCCGCAATCCCGATTACACCGAGTTCAAGGATAAGGACGGCAAGGCGCTGCCCTGGCACCACGGTGTCCGCAAGCTGGCCGACGGCACGACCACCACGAACTACACCATCCTCGGAGTCTGCGAGGGCCGCGACGGTGTGGTGTATTCGCTGTCGCTGGCACCGCTGACGTTGCTGCAAATGGCGCCGTCCCGCCAGTAGGGTTCGCCCCGGTCGTTAGAATCGTTTCAGCCGCAGCGACCCGCATAACACGGCCGTCTTCTCGCTTCAGAGAAGGGGCAGCCGTTCGCCTGGCCTTTCCAGGCTGCCCCGCAACGCGCAGAATGGAGCGAGCAGCGAAGGCACAGCGACTGAGGAGACTTTTCCGATGCGGCGGCAACTGGCGGGTTCGCGAATTCTCATCACCGGCGCTTCCCAGGGCATCGGCAAGGCACTGGCCCTGCGTGCGGCGCAGCGCGGCATGAAGGTGCTGGCCGCGGCCCGTTCGCAGCCGCTCTTGCAGGAACTGGCCGACGAGGCCAAGCAGGCGGGCCATCCCCTGGAAATCGTCGCGGCCGACGTGACCAGCGACGAGGATCGCCAGAAGATGGTGCAGGCCGCCCAGGAGAAGTTCGGAGGACTCGACATCCTGGTGAATAACGCGGGCATCGGTGCGACGGGCCATTTCTGCGAGGCCGACGCCGACCGCTTGCGAAAAATCTTCGAGGTCAACTTCTTCGGCCTGACGGAAACCACGCGTGTTTTCCTGCCGCTCTTGAAGCAGGGCAAGAGCCCGGCCATTTGCAATATCTCGTCCATTGCCGGCAAGCGCGGCATTCCGGGTCGCAGCGATTATTCCGCGAGCAAGTTCGCGGTGGAGGGCTTTAGCGAGGCCCTGCGGCCGGAACTGGCGAAAGACGGCATCGATGTGATTGTCGTCTGCCCTGGCCTGACGCAGACGAACTTCTCGAAGAACATGCTCGAACAGAAAGCCCGCGTAAAAATGGACCACCTGCGCGGCATGACCTCCGAGCAGGTGGCGGACGCCACGCTGTTGGCCATCGAGCGCGGCAGCCGGACCGTCACGCTGACCACCCAGGGCAAACTGCTGGTCTTCGTCAGCCGGTTCTTCCCCTGGCTGGCCGACCGCATCGCCGCCAAGAAGGTGCGCCAGGTCTTCAAGGAAGAAATCGAGGCCCGGAAGAAGGCACAAGCCTCGCCCGAGCCTCAGAAGGTTTGAACCATCTAGCCGCTGACGGCTCCGCACATCGCGAAGCCGCCAGCGGCAGCTTCACTACTTCGCGAACTGATCCTTCACTTTCTCGCGCTCGCGGATCAACCGGTCGGCATCTTCCTGGAGCAGTACGCGCCGGCCCACCATGTCCGTACACTTGTTGGCGAACTCCTTCTGATACTTCTCGAAGCTGCCGTAGCGTTCCTCGATCGAAGCGCGCGGGTCGCCGGTCTTCTCGCGCTCGGCCTTGGTTTTCGCGAACGGGATGTACGAACCCAGCAGGTTGGCGAGCGCGGCTTCCGCGCCCACGTCGCGGCGACGCAGGTTCCAGCCGGTGTAGGTGGCCAGCGGCACGGCGACTTCAGCCGGCAGCAGCGTACCGAGGTCATTGCCGTCCGACCCGCTCTTCGGGACCATCACGAAATACTGCCCGCCCTGCTTCGGCGGTTCCACGGTGATGATGCCCTTCGTCCAGAAGTCCGGGCCGAAATCGAGATAGCAGGGCCGCTGGATCACTTCCGGATAGCGCACGCCGGGCAGCGACGGAAAGCCCGTGCTCTTCTGGCTCCAGTAGACTAGCGTGCCCTGGTCGATGCGCGGGTAGGCGCTGGGCGGCGGGGCGGTGTCATTCTTCACCCAGGCGTCGAGGGCTTCAAGCAAGGCCCGCATGATTGGTCGGAAATCACCGGGGTTGACCATGTTCTCCGCGGCACCGCGGGCATTCGGGTCGGCAGCGGGTCCGTGTTGCGTGCCGCCAAAGGCATAGATGCGCACGTTGTCGGGAATCGTCGCGTCCTTGCTGCCCAGCGGATCGGTATGCACCAGCGAACCGCTGCGGTGCCAGTATTCAGCAGCGCTCTGCGTGTGCATGATCTTGGGCAGGAACTTCGGATTTTCTTTCTGGAGCTTCAGCAGGATGCCATCCGCGCGCTTGCTGTGCGGATCGACGCCTTCCCCGTAGTTGAACGGGAAGGCATCGCCAAAGTAGGTGTGGTTCTCCTGTTGCCCATTGTGCCGGGTCGGCTGGGCGAAGCGATGATTGAAGAAGCCGATGCCACCGCCGGCCACGTGCGGGATCAGGCCGTCGAAGACCTTGCGATCGGTTTCGTCCGCGTTGAAGCCCTGCCAGACGAAGGTCCGCAAGCAGCGACCGCTCTGCGAGACACCGAAGCCATGCGCCCGGCTGATGACCGGCTTGCCGGCCTGGTTCAAGAGCGGGTTCTGCTTGCTGCCGTCGTACTTCAGGAAGGAGACCAGGTCGCGTATGGCAGCGAAGCCCAGGCCCTGAACGATGGGGTTCTCGCATTCACAAATCATCTCATAAATATATCCTGGTCGGAAGCCGCCCTGCACCCGGCAGCGAATCTGCGGCAATGTGCCGGCCACGCCTTCCTTCACTTCGGGCAAGGGCTGCTTCTCCAGCGACCACTGGGCGCGCGGAATGACGACGCGCTCACCGTCCTCGCGCAGCCGCCAGGTCAACACCGCGTTTTTCTCACCGGCCGGCGTAGGGCTGTAGCTGCCGTGACCTTCGCGCTGCGAGAGCGGCAGCGTTTCGGTGGGAGCGTCCGTGGTCATCTCAAAACGAACGGGGCCGCGAATCGGCTTGCCGTTCTCGGTGGCGACCGGGGCCTTGAGCAGCAAACGGTGGTTGCCGGGCAGCAGTTCGCCAATCCAGCCGCACCAAACGACGGTATAGCCGCGGCGGAAGAGGAAGCCGTCGCCGGCATCGACCTTGCTGAGGGGGTCGTTGCCGCCGCCGCCCAGGTTGAAGAAGCGCACCGCCAGCTTGTTGCCACGATTGTTCACGTCATAGAGCAATGCACCGTTTCCGCGCGCCGGGTCTTTCGGGGTCAGAATGACCACGTCGGACTCGAAGAGCACCTTGCCGGTTTCGTCCTTCGGTGCCTTGTCGAGATCGACGATCCCGCGATTTCGTGCGTGCGCTGGATCGACGGCGAAGCGGCCGACGGCGACGATGCGCTCGTAAGCTCCCGCGCTGCCGTACTCCATCCCCTCGGCGAACGGCTGTCGGCTGATGACTTCGAGCGTGCGTAACTCGGCGCGCGCCGTGGATGCGCCCAATAGCACGGCAGCCACGGTCAAGATGCGCAACAATCCGGGGGACTGGCTTGGCATGGCGGATACCCTTGCAACGCGGGAGTGACGATCCGACGACTTGTGCAGCAGCTTACGCTAGAATGGATGGGAATACCAGTCGATAGACAAATGCCAAGCCTACAACGGAGGTTGCGATGGTTTCCCCCGAATCGCTGGACATTGCGAGACGAGCAAGCGCGATCTATGAAGAGCGATTGAAGTTGGCCGTGGAAGCCACCCACCGTGACGAGTTTCTCACGATTGAACCGGATTCTGGCGACTATTTTATTGGTCGCACCATGAGGGAAGCGATTGACGCCGCGCGGGCCGCGCATCCCACCAAACGCTGCTATGTGGTGCGCATCGGACATGCTGCCGTCGTCGAAATTGGGGGGGTCGCCAATGAAAGGCCGAGTCGATGACTATGGTCGGGCAATCGTCCAGATTCTGGTTCGACATCCCACCAGCGGTGCTACAGCCCAATGGACAGCCTGGATCGATACTGGCTTCACAGGCGAGCTGGTGGCGCCACTATCAATGATTCAGCAACTGGGCCTCCTACCCGAATCAATCGGTCGAACACAGCTGGCAACGGGTATTCAGGTTCCAATCGACCTCTACCGTTGCAAGATCGATTGGATCGGCGGAGAACGCGATGTTGAGATTGTCAGCAGCGAAGGTCATATGCCGCTGCTCGGTGTTGGGCTGTTGCACAAACACAAGCTGACGATCAACTACCCTGCGAGGACCATTACGCTGAAATGAACACTCCGGTGGACCTGCGCGAGCCACTTGCTTATTTACCAGCAATCATTGCCCGCACATCCAACCGATACACATCCCCTAGCCCCTTCCCACCCGGCCGCAACGCCAGTTCCTGCGGATCGAAGCCTGCCACGTACAGTTGGCCCGTTTTGCCGTCCAGCGCCGCCTGGTAGCCGACGATGCCCAGGCGATAGCTGCCGCGCAGTTTGAACTCCGGATAGCTGTAGTGCTTCAGCGAACCGTCGGCCGTCAGCAGCAGCAGCGACTTGCTGTCCGGATTGACGACGCCGGACAGGAACGGTTCCAGCAAGCGCACCGGCTGCAAGTCCTCGTCGCGCTCGGCCGCCAGTTTCAGCACGGTCCCGGTCTTGTGGAGCAGGAACTTGCCGTCGGGGCTGACCAGGAAATCGCCGCCGAGGGGCCGGCGGTCCACCGTGGGCGCGCGGTACTGCAAGGGCTTTTCGTCATTCTTGCCCGGCAGCCAGAGTGTATCGAGCGTAGCGGGCGAGACGCCCTGGCTGGAAAAGAAGAGGCGATCCTGCGCCGGCGACAGCTTCAGGAATGAGCGATTCCAGACGCCGCCGAAACGACCGATGAGCTTTTCGGACGCGACATCGATGATGGCCACGTCGCTCCAGTCGCCGCTGCCGCCGCTGACATAGACTACTCCCGCGTCGGTGGCCGCGCCGTCGAAAGGATCGGCCTCCACCGTGAACGATTTGCGCAGCTTCAGAGTGGCGGGATCGACGACCTGAATCACGCCTGCGAGCGGTCGTTGGTTCCGACCGTTGGCCGAGGCCAGGGCGTAGAGCGACTTGCCATCGGGCGAGGAGAAGAGCACGTCCGTCTTCGGATGCAACGGCAGCACCTGCTCGCGCTGGAAGCGGCCGGCGTCGATCCGCGCCGCCTTGCCTTCGGAGGCATTGAGATAGTGGAGCGACTGGCCATCGGGCGACAGGAGCAGCGAGCCGATGGTCGCACCGACCCGGACGACTCCGTTGGCTTTCAACTCGCCCTGCACCGGCACGGTCGGGCCGTCATCCACGATCTTCGGTTCCGGGTAGGGCTTCGCGTTGGCAAACTTGGCCAGGCTCCAGGCGCGGATATCGCCGTCGCGGCTGCCGGACAGGGTCTGGCCGCCGTCGGCGGTGAAGGTCGCGGCTATGACCTCGTCGGCATGCTTGGCGAACTTGCCCAGTTCCTTTTCGCTGGCGATGTCCCAGAGCCGCAACGTACCGTCCGCGCTGCCGGACAGCGCCCATTTGCCGCTGGGCGACAGGGCCACCGTCTTGATCGGCCCGGTGTGGCCCTTGAAGAGCTTGAGCCGTTGCCGTTTTTCCAGGTCCCAGAGTTGCACGGTCTGATCGTCGCCGCCGGTGAGGAAGCGCTTGCCGTCCGCCGACAGGGCCACGCAACTGACCGCATCGCCGTGGCCGTCGAACGAAGCGATCTCCACGCCGCGTGTCAGGTCGTAGAGCTTCAGCGTCTTGTCGCCGCCGATCAGGGCGCGGCGGTCGTCGGCCAGGAAAGTCACGCAGTTGATGAACCGTGCCGGTCCCTCGAAGCGGCCCAGTTCCTTGCCGTACTTCAGGTCCCAGAGGATGACTGTCTGGTCGTAGCTGCCAGTCAAAGCGCGCTGGCCGTCGGACGAAAAGGCCACGCTCGTCACCAGCGCCGTATGGCCGCGCAGCGTCTTGAGTTCGCGGCCGGTGCCGACTTCCCAGAGTTTCACCAGATTATCCGCGCCACCGGACAACGCGAATTGGCCGTCCGCCGATACCGCGACGCTCCAGACCGAAGCCGTATGGCCGACGAAGCGCCGCAGTTCGCGGTTGGCGTCAAGGTCGCGCAGGATCACCGTCTTGTCGGCGCTGGCGAACAGGGCGAATTTGCCGTCAGTCGTGAAGGTCATGCTGTTGGCCTGGCTGGTCCGGCCTTCGAGCGGATCGATCTCGCCGGTGTTGTCGGGCAAGCTTTGACCGATCTGCGTCGATTGGAACAGGATGCCGCGGCGCAATTCCTTGACCAGATCGCCGAACGCCTGCACGAACACTTGCCGGGCCACGGTGCCGCCATCGACTTGCAGCGAGCCGAAATTGCGCGACAACACCTCGGATTCACTCAGCTTCTTGACGAACTCTTCCGGTTCCAGACCGACCTCGGCCGCGGCGGTTTGCAGGTCCAGGTCGGCCTCGTAGCGCAGCACCATCGTCGTGATGGTTTCCGTGGTGCTGACCTTCGCGCCAGTCTTTTCGACCGCAGTTTTGAACTGGTCGGCGTCGCGCGACATCAAGTCGCGCATCTTGTCGCGGGGCACGTACAGCGCCTTGATAAGCTCGCGGTCGGCGCGCGGAAACGATTTGGGATTCTTCTCGACGTACTCGCGCACCTGGTCGTCCTTGAAGTTGACGCCGCGCACATGGCACGACATGCACGACAGGCCAGCCTCGACAGCACGGTCGGGCCGCTTCGGATCGCTGACCACGGCTTGCGGGGCCTTGTCGATGCGGATGCCGTTAGCGTTGATGAGCACGAAGGCGTGCAGGCCATTGGGCAGGTTGTAGATCACCTCGCCCCCCGCGTGCTGGAAGTGGTTGTCCAGCCCGCCCGGCCCCAGCGGGTAGGCGAAGACGTTGCGCTTGTCGGGCAACAGGTTCTGGCGATCGACCAGGTTCTGCGGCACCTCGTTGAAATCGTAGGTCTTCCAGTACGCGCCGTGAATGGAGTCGTGCCGTTCGAGCACGCGGTTGTTGCGCGAGACGCCGGAACCGTTGAAGCCGGCGCGCGCCACGCGCTCCTGCTGAATGTTGAGCAACACATCGACGCGCAACTGGCGTTCCAGCTCCGCGATCTGCTGCGGGGTTTGCAGCAGGTCGTAGTAGAGCGGCGCGCGCGACGCCGTCGCCAGGAACCAGTCGGCGCGGACGACGGGCATGCGCGTCGCAGTGGCCACGGAAACAGCCTTGGCCGCCGCCGTATCCTGGAACACGCCGTAGGGGTATTCCACGAGGATGCGGTTCCAGAGGTTGTGGTCCCACATGTATTGCCGGAGGTCGATGCGAAAAACCGTCTTCGCGGGATCGATCGCCGTGGGCGGCGTCAAGCGCGGGTGCCAGGAAAGACTGTTGACCAGCTTGGCCAGGGCATTGCGATAGGTTTGCAACTCGTCTTCGCCCAGGCCGGCGTTGTAGAGATGCGCCAGGCTGAAATAGCGCGTGAAGCGCCGGGCGCGCGGCTCGATGTTGTCCAGATCGGCGAGCATCAGGCGGGTAACGTCGGTCTCGGTGATCAGCTGCCGTTTAGCGGTCTGGGCAGCGCCGCGCGGCGCGCCGGCTTCGATCCACTGCTTCAGCAACGCGACCTCCGCCTCGCTGGGGCGCGGCTGCTCATCGGGCGGCGGCATCAGGTTGTTGACGATCTTCTTGTAGATCGGCGACTTGTCGGGATTGCCGGGCGTCACCTTCTTGCGCTGCACCAGTTTGTCGAGGTCGAGCATGTAGTTCATGCCGCCCTCGACCACGCCGTCCTGGCCGTGGCAGCGGTAGCAATGCGTCTTCAGGACGGCCTGGGCCTTCTGCGCCAGGACGGCGTTATCGTCCGCCGCCGTGGCAACTGAAGCCGAGAGCAGCAAGGGCAGGGAAAGCGCGCAGCCCAAGACCTTCATGGCCGACTCCTGATGGTGATACACTGTCCCATTAATAGACGATTGGCGGCGGGTCAAGGTTTGGACCTACCGTCTGCGCCGAGGTCGCGGGCGGGCGCGATGCTCGATCAACTGGCCGTGCTGGAGTCTCTGGTAAATGTCGGTAGTGCCGCGAATCCCGCTGAATTCGATGAGCGGTATGCGGCTCAAACCCGGCGATTCGGGCACGAACTGGCGCAGATCGGGGGCGCGGGCGCTGCGCCGCGTGCGCGTGGGTCGCCAATTTCTTAAAAAGAGCTTCTCCACACGGCCCAGCGGCCGGCACTCGGCCAGGCGCTCCAGACTCGCATCCACGTCTTCGAGGCGCACGATACGCACCGGGTTGCTCGCCAGCAACGTTTCGGCGACATCGAGAAACTTTTCGGCGTCGCCGTGGACCTCGTCCATGAACCCGCGCCGGCATTCCCAGTGCGTGAACGCCTGGCGCAGCGGAAACCATTCCTCCTTGTGCTGGAGGATCAGGGCGACCTCGCGCTCGAACAGCGCACGATAGGCCGGATCGTCGTGCTTCAGGCCAGCCAGCGCGAGTTGCACACGGATGAACTCGCCGCGCGGATCGGCGCGCTCGTCGAGCCAGTCGGCGTAGATCAGCCGCAGCTGGTCGTCGGCCGGTTGCTCGAGAATCGCTTGCAGCAGGGCAGGGTCGTGCGCCATCGCGGGCTTCTCCGTTGCCGGTCGCGGGGCCATGCCTCTACGATAAGGAGGTCGTCACCCCGATGCAAACCCGCTCATCACGCGCTGCGCGCGGAGAACCAACCAGCATGACGGCTTCCAAACGAACTCTCAGCCGACAGGCGTTTAGCCGTGCCAGCGGACTCATTCCGGGGGGCGTCAACAGCCCGGCGCGGGCCTTCGGCGGCGTCGGCGGCGAGCCGATCTTTATCGATCGCGGCGAGGGGCCGTTCCTGTTCGACATCGACGGCAACCGCTACCTCGACTACGTCGCCTCGTGGGGGCCGCTGATCCTGGGCCATTGTTATCCGCGCGTGGTGAAGGCCGTTGAAGCGGCATTGCACAAGGGAGCGACCTTCGGTGCGCCGACCGAGTTGGAATCGCAGCTGGCGGAACTGGTCATTCGCTGCGTGCCGTCCGTCGAGATGGTACGCATGGTGTCGTCGGGCACCGAGGCGTCAATGAGCGCCATCCGCCTGGCGCGCGGCTTCACCGGCCGCGACCGCATCATCAAGTTCGCCGGCTGCTATCACGGGCACGTCGATAGCTTGCTGGTGCAGGCCGGCTCCAGCGCCACCACCCTGGGTGTGCCGAACTCACCGGGCGTCCCCAAGGGCTGCACCGCCGACACGCTGGCCCTGCGCTTCAACGACGTGGACGGTCTGATGCAGGCGTTCGAGAAGTTCGGCCCGGAAATCGCCGGCGTGATCCTCGAACCTGTAGTCGGCAACATGGGGCTGGTGACGCCGACTGCGGACTTCCTGTCGGCACTGCGTCAGCTGACCGAGAAACACGGCGCGCTGCTGATCTACGACGAGGTGATGACCGGCTTCCGCCTGGCGCTGGGCGGCGCGCAGGAACTGTACGGTCAGAAGCCCGACCTGACGGTTTTCGGGAAAATCATTGGCGGCGGGCTGCCCGTCGGGGCCTACGGCGGACGCCGGGACATCATGCAGCGCGTGATGCCCGCCGGGCCGGTGTTCCAGGCGGGCACGCTGTCGGGCAACCCGCTGGCGATGGCCGCCGGCCTGGCCACTTTGCAGGAACTGAGCGAAACCAAGCCCTACGAACGTCTCGACCGACTCGGCCAGACGCTGATCGGTGGCCTGGCGGAAGCCTGCCGCGCCGTACAGTTGCCCCACCGCCTACAGCGGGTCGGCAGCATGTGGACGCTGTTCTTCGCCGCGGACCCCATCGTCGATTACGACACGGCCAAGAAGAGCGATGCGGCCCGTTTCGGCAAGTTCTTCTGGGGCATGATGGACCGGGGCATCTACCTGCCATGCAGCCAGTTCGAGGCGGCGTTCATCTCGACCGTGCATACCGAGGAGCATATCCGGCAGACCATCACGGCGGCGCGCGAGACGCTGGCGGAGATCGGAAAGTAGGCCGCCGTTCCGCGGCGGTGCGAGCGGCGCAGCCGCAAGCGAAGCGCGGGTAATGTGTGGTAAGCGCTGGGGCAGGAAACGAGCAAACGATCAACGGTTGCCGGCCATAGCGAGCCAATCCCGGCCATGCCGTTAATTTGTCGCATTTCGCACAGCCAATCGCCGGCGCTTCTACTCGCGGCTGGGCCGCTCGTTCCGCCGCGGAGCGGCGGGCTACTTTAGTTGCTTGTCGAACCAGGCGAACGCTTCATCCTGCATCGCCTGGTTGAAGATGTGCGGCGCTTCGTGGAACTGCCCGGTGAAGCGGTCCTTGACACCCGCCTTGGCGTACACCGCCGCGATCTTCTCCAGCGATTTCTTCATGCCCGACAACGGGAACAGTCGGTCCTGCGAACATTGCTGCACCAGCAATGGCTTCGGGGCCATCATCGACACCACGTCCGGCCAATCCAGGTAGCGGTGTATCTCCGGCAGGAAATGCACCCAGGAATGCGTATCGACGTGGGCCTGGATCATGGGCTTCACCGTGGACATGAAGCCCACCACGCACGCCGCCGCGATGCGTTCATCGAGTCCGGCCAGGTAGAACGAGCGGTAGCCGCCCATCGAGATGCCCACGCAGCCGATGCGTTTCGGATCGACCTCGGGGCGCGTGACCAGGTAGTCCACGGTGCGCATGTCGTCCCAGAAGATGATGCCCGGCCAGGTCAGGCCCGCGAAGACCATCGACTTGGCCAGCGTAGTTTCCTTGCCCCGGCACTGCTGGTTCAGGTGCTGCACGTCCTCGGCGGAGTATTTGGCGCGGTCCCAGCCGTATTTCAGGTCGGCATCCAGCAGCAGTCGGCGTTCGCCGAACATGAAGGCGTCGATGGTAATGACCACGTAGCCGCGCTTCGCCAGGGCCGTGGCGGTGGGGCGGCCGTCGTAGTTGCGCTGATGGTAAGTGGTCATGGTGGGGTGGTTCTGCCCCAGGTCCATCACCTTTTCCTTGCCGAAGAGAAACATGCCGCCGTGCGAGTGCAGATCGACGATGGCGGGAGCGGGCTTCTTCAGGCCCTTGGGAATCAGCACGTAGGCCGGCACGCGAAACTGCGGCGTGGTGGAGAAGAGGATCTTCTCGCGCGTGAATTCGCCCTGGTCCACGCGCTCCAGCACTTCCGCCTTGGGTTCGACCTTCTCCGGTCGGTGTTGCAGCACTTCCAGGACCTTTTCCCGGCCCGCTTGCTTGAACTCGTCGAGCGTCTTGAAGCGGTCGCCGAGGAATGACCACGGATAGCGGTTGCCGGCCGCGAGCTTTTCGACTTCGGCGAACAGGCTGCCGAGGTTCGCGGCGCTGGGCTTCAGGTCGCGCGGCGTGTCCGCCGCCAAGGCGCTGCGCTCCGGCCCGACGCATTCCAACGCGGCCAGCCCGGCCAGTGCCTCCAGGAACTCGCGCCGCGAACCTTGCGACCCCGACTGCTGCGCCATGATGGCCCCTCACGATTTTTGGCGAACCAGGTGTCCGACGTGGACGTAATAGTTAGTGTCAGCGGTCAATTCGACCGGAAAACAAAGGCATTTCAACGGGTCACGCACCCCCAGTCAACGAGAAAGGAGCCGGCTGCCATGTCGCTATACCTCGCCGACTCCGTTCACCCACCCTCACGTCGCGGCTAAACCGCGTGCCAGCGGCTGCTCTGCCGCCTGGATTTTGCCAGTTCTTCGTCAACCCGGATCTATGGTCGGCTTTCCACCTGCTTTCTGGCTGGCTGCACTTGAAGTGCGCGCCGATCGCGGGCAAATTGTTCCTCAGTAAATTTCCTCGAACCTGGAGTCGTGTCATGCCTGCTCCGCAGCTGTCTGCCGCCTGGTGGAAGAAGAATCGCGCCCTGCTGTGCAAGGACGTGGGACTGGAAAAGGCCCTGAAGGACTACGAGAAGGCCAAGCCGCCGTTCGAGCGCGACATGAACGGCGACAATTACGGCAAGTTGACGCTGGCGCTCAATGCCGTGGCCAAGGTGGCCAAGGCCCAGGCCAAGCACTGCCAGGACACGGGCCATCAGAAGACCAAGGGCATTGCCGAGGGCTACGAGGACGTGGTCCAGGACGCCCTGAAAGAAGCGCAGAAGGCCCGGCTGGACGTGTCGAAGGCCGTCGAAACACTCACGCAGCAATGGAAGACGCTCCTGGAAGGCGCCATCGGCCTGAACGAACGGTGCAGCCGCACGGAACAGCGCGCCGCAGCCCTGGCCAAGGCCGTGGCGGATGAAGTCGCGGCGGGCAATGCCGCGGAGCACAAGAAGGACTTGCTGGCGTGCGCCAAGGAACTGGGAGACCACAAGAAGGAACTGAGCATGGTCAGCAAGGAGCACGGCCGTCTGCTCAAGGCCATGAAGACGGAATGCGGCCCCACCGAGTCGGCGGCCATCCTCAAGGGCAACCCGAACCGACTGGAGTTCGGCATCATCGAGAAGGCCCTGGACCGGGCGCAGCAGGTGCTGACGGCGGCCACCAAGGAACTGCTGGAGCTGGAGAAAGAGCGGCTCAAGCAGGAGAAATTCGTCCAGAACTTCGCCGGGATTGAAGACGATGTGCCGGACCTGGCCCGGCGGCTCAAGGAACTCACTCCGGTGGTCCGCGGCTTCCTCAACGACAATCGCAAGCAACTGGAGGAATACAAGGACCGCAAGGGCAAGCTCAGCCCCGAACTCGCCGACCGAGCCACGGAACTGTTCAAGGAAGTCCGCGAAATCAACCACCAGTCCGGCCAGCACCTGGATACCCTGATGAAGGTGACCAAGCGTGCGCCGAACGTGAAGCTGGATTACAACGGGCTGTGGGAATCGGCGCAGAAGACGATGCGCGATGCGTCCGCGATGCAGGGTTGGTTGCATCCTTACAGCAAGGACAAAAAGGTCTGACAGGACAGGCCGAGCAGATTCGGAGTGATGGTCGTGGTTCGAGAGCGCAGACCCGCCGGCCGACGGGGCTGCGCTCTTGGCGTTGCCAGGCTGGAGCGGCACGTCACTGCGCCGCGCCGATCAGATCAGCCGTTGCGGCCCGATAGTGTCGAGTGAT
>JAEUIF010001019.1 GCA_016795185.1 Planctomycetia bacterium
GCGCGTCGGGGACGAATGGGCATCGGTACGCCCGCAGGAAGACGACGTAGTTGATGCCGTACAGCAGCGGCCCCAACTCCGCCAGCAACGCTTCCACGCCCCGAGGCCCTCCGCCGCCGAACGACACAGCTCAGCAGCGGCGGGGGCTGCTGAGACTATGAACCCGGGAAAGCCGTCATGCCCCCGCCGTCTGCTGCAGCGACTGGTTCGGCCTAGCAGCCCGCCAGAACTTCCCAGAAAGTTGTGACTCCCGATCTCGACTCGGCCTTGAACGACTCCGAAACCTCGAACGCGATCCGCTCTCCGTCTGTCTTCACCAAGTGCCCTTTGAGCGTGACCCTGACGTCTGCGTGCCGTAATACCAACCGTTCGATCTGATCGCTTAGCATGAACATCTCGGTTTGGATGATGCCCGATGACGAGCTGTTGTACTGCGTGTATGGCTTGAGTTGCCTCGACCACCCGTCGTTCTTTCGGACTACGTCACCGTCTTGGTACTCGAGCACAACCTCAGTAATTTCGATCGACCGATACTGCTTGCTGTCGTCCCAAATCTGGATTCGCAAACCGAACGGCCGGCCCGCGCCGTAGTAGTGGAAGAGGAAAGGCACTCCGAAGCTGGTGGACCGCGGCGCCAACCAAACATCGGACTTGAGACCACCTACAAACCGAATGTCCCTTTGGCCGCCAAAATCGCTGATGCTGGAGACAGCCAGCCCACCCGTCATCACGGCGTACAGGCCGAATCCAGCAAGCCCGATCCCGAGGATAACCCACTTCTTCCGTTTCATGGCATCCTTGTGGCCGAACGCCAGAGTTCAGCCGCCGGCCGCGCGGGTGCGCTTGCTCCCCGGTGGGACAGCAGGGCGCGGCCGGTCGGCTGCAACGTCTGGCTCGGTCGCCGGCTCGTCGGCCGGCGGCTGAACTCTGGCGCTCGGCCGCCGGAGCGGACCCTGCCGGGCTGAACCTCAAGACCGACGGCGGCCTGGAGCGGGACAACCGCCGCCTAACGGTCCACAGGTCGGGGGGACCGTATCCCGGCAGCGACAGGCGGTCCTTGCCCAGCGCTACACAGGTAGCCGCCTCCCTCCTTGACTTGCCGAGCCAGCAAGCGGAGGCGGCCGAGCATGTGTTTATCTTGCGCCGCCCGAACCCAATTCCGGGCATCTGCCAACGCGCTAGCCTAGCCAGCTAACAGCTGGCTAGGCTAAACTTTCCGTCGCCGTCTGTCAACCGCCCGAATGGCAGTTGCGCAGCTTCCCCACACGATCCAGCGGACTCTTGGACTATCCACGCCCCGGCCGCCCTTCATTCGTTCGCGACGCACTTTGTTGGACTGTTCGACAGAAGCAATGCCATCTCCCCCAAAGTCCGGGGCGGGCGCTAGTATCCGGGCATGGACCCGCAGCAAACCCTCGCACTGATGCTGGACCCGTCGCTCATTTTCCAGGCGATGGGCATGACTGCCGACCCGTGGCAGCAGGAACTCCTGCTGTCCACGGCCCGGCAAACGCTGCTCAACTGCTCGCGACAGGTGGGCAAGTCGCGCACGGCGGCCGTGCTGGCGACGCACGCCGTCCTGTTCCAGCCGCACTCGCTGGTACTGCTGCTCAGTCCCTCGCAGCGGCAAAGCGGCGAAATCTTCCGCAAGGTCATGGAAGCCTACAACGCCCTCCAGCGGCCGGTGAAGGCCACCTACGAAACGCAGCTCAAGCTGGAACTGGAAAACGGCTCGCGCGTCGTCTGCCTGCCTGGCCGCGAAGAGACGATCCGCAGCTTCAGCGGCGTGCGGCTGCTCATCATCGACGAGGCGGCCCGCATCCCCGAAGACCTCTACCGCAGCGTCCGGCCCATGCTGGCCGCCTCGCAGGGCCGGCTGCTGGCCCTGTCCACGCCCTTCGGCCAGCGCGGCTGGTTCCACGACGAATGGCACGGCGACGGCCAGTGGTATCGGGTGCGCATCCCCTGGACGCAGTGTCCGCGCATCACGCCGGAATTCATGGAGGAAGAGCGCCGCTCGATGGGCGACGCCTGGGTCCGCCAGGAGTACGAGTGCGCGTTCACGGCGATGGAAGGGCTGGTCTACCCCGACTTCGAGCAGTGCCTGGTGGACCTCTGGCCCTTGCCCGCGGGCAAGGCGGTGGGCGGCATCGACTTCGGCTGGCGCAACCCCTTTGCCGCCCTCTGGGGTGTCCTGGACCGGGACGACGTGCTCTGGATCGGCCGGGAACGTTACCTGCGCGAGACGCCGTTGCACGAACACGCCCAGGCGCTGCCGCGCCACGTCATGTACTACGCGGACCCCGCCGGCCGGACGGAAATCGAAGAACTACGGGCGTCCGGCCTGCTGGTGCGCAAGGCCAGCAACGACATCCGCCTGGGCATCGCGGCGGTGACCGCCCGCATTCGCACCGGGCGGCTGAAAGTCCTCCGCACCGCCTGCCCGTTCCTGCTCAGCGAAGCCAAGCTCTACCGCTATCCCACGGTCCAGGAGCGCGGCACGCTGGGCGAGAACCCCATCGACGACCACAACCACGCGCTCGGCGCGCTGCGCTACCTCGTCAGCCGGATCGACGCCAAGTTCATCGCCAAGCTGCGGAAGAAGGCGACCACGGACGGCCCCCTGGAAGCCGATTTCGTGGAAGCGACGCTCGACCCGGAAGAAACCCAGCGCGGCGTCTACGGGGCCAAGCCCTATAGCCCCTGGACCGACGAAGACCTCTGGACCACGCTCTGATGCGCCACCTCCTCGCGAACAGCATCGAGTCCCTTGCCCGGCTGATCCGGGGTAAAGCGCCGCCACCGGCCCTGGGCGGCCGGCAGTGGAGCGCGGGCACCATCGACGCCTACCGGCGGCAGCGCGCGCCCACGGCAACGGAGTTGCTCCAGGAACTGAAGAACACCGCCTGGACCTGCGCCAGCATCAACGCCTCGGTCTGCGCCGGCTTCGCGCCCAAGCTCTACGTGGTCACGACGAAGCACGACGCCCCGCCCAAGTGCCCGACCAAGGCGCTGCGCCCTGGGGACGAAGAAAAGCTACGGAGCCAACCGCACCTGTCAGCCCACACCGGCAAGGCGCTGAGCATCGAGGAAGTGACGGAGCACCCGCTGCTGACGCTGCTGAAGCAGGTGAACCCGACGCACAACGCTTTCGACCTCTGGGAACTCACGCAGCTGTACCTGGAAACCAACGGCAGCGCCTACTGGCTGCTCGACTTCCACCGGGCGCTGGGCATTCCCCAGGCCATCTGGACCCTGCCCGCGCAAAACGTCTGCCCCAAGCGCGAACGGGGCAGCCGCCGCCTGTTCGACTATTACGAATACCGTAGCGCGGAGGGCGTGCAGCACTTCACGCCGGAGCAGATCATTTACTTCCGCTTTCCCGACCCGCGCGATCCCTACGCCAGCGGCCTGTCGCCGCTGCGCGCCTGCTACGAACAGGTTGTGCTGACCAGCGAATACGTCGCCATGAAGCGGGCCATTTACGACAACGCCGGCCTGCCCAGCGTGGTCATCAGCCCGGAAGAAGTCATCGGCGAGGACGAACGGGCACGCCTCGAAAACGAATGGCACACCAAGTTCCGGCGCGGCGGCCAGGGCCGCGCTCTGGTCGCCGAGAGCGGCATGAGCGTGGACGTCATCCAGTCCTCGCTCGGCGACCTGGCCGCACTCGCCGAGGCCCAGGCCACGAAGGAGGACATCGCCAATGCGTTTCATGTGCCCCTGGCCTATCTGACCAAGGACACGAACATGGCGAACATCCAGGCCAGCGCCTACCAGCACATGACGCTGGCCATTCGCCCCCGCCTGCAACGCCGCGACGAGAAGCTCAACGAACAGCTGCTGCCGCTCTACGACCCCAGCGGCCGGCTGTTCGTCGCCAGCGAAGACCCGGTGCCGGAAAACCAGGAAGCGACCCTCAAACAGCAGGAAATCGACCTTAAGATGGGCGTCAAGGCCATCAACGAAGTACGCCAGGAACGCGGCTTGCCGCCCGTGCCCTGGGGCAACGTCCCCTGGCTGCCGCTGAACTGGAAGCCCACGGATCGTCACGTTTCGGAGCAGAGCATCAACGTGACGGACGGGGACTGAGCGGGACGCAAGCCATCCCAACCACTATCGCGCGCCCGCGTTGTCCGCTACCGACCTGGCGGCGCGCGGCGTCGCCGATTACAGTTCAACCAAGAAGTGGATTTCGAGAAAACTACAAGGTGTTCTGGTGATGCCACCACCGCCAGGACGATGGAGGACTCACAGTAACCCAGGAAATAACAGATCGAGAGTTGTTGCCGAACAGCCTTACTTAGGGCGAGCCCAAGGTGGCTGGGTGGAAATCCGAGCCGGGCACGCTCGCCAGCGGGGGACGCGTGCCAATCGCGATCTTCTTCCGCCAGGCTATTTGGAAGAGGCTAATCAGCAGGCCGGATCGACTATTATTGCTCGTGGACATTTGTTGGCCCGTTCGCTCGGTGGTACCGGTGACGACGCAAGGAACATCGTTACAATCTGTCAAAAAACAACCAATCTGCGTTGGCACGCAGAGATTGAGGATGAGATCCGCAGCATGACTGAGTTTACTCCCGGGGAGTGCTATTATGACTTCTATTATGAAGTGAGGGCGCACTATACGGGAACAAACGGTATCCCAGACGCGCTGCGAGTTCGAGCTTGTGGGCGAGAAGCCAAGAATGGAAAGCCAACAGGAAACTGGTACAGGACCACAGAAGATGTTTGGGTGCGCGGAATTTACAACGCGCCATCCATTTCGCAATGCGAGACAAAGAACCGGAACCCATGAACACACCTTTCAAGCAGTTGCAGAACTTACTTCCGCCTCCTGAGCAGGCAACGTTTAGCCACGGCGATTGGCTGGGGGTTGAGGAAATGCTCCATACTCCTCTCCCCGACGAGTATAAGGATTTTGTTGCCAGATATGGGGCCGGGGTCGTTCTGCCCCCAAATATCTGGGTGTATAACCCTTTTTTTGCCACGCCTGATGTCATGGCCATATGTGAACAACACGAGAATCTGGTCGATGAAAGCGATTCTCGTGTTGATTTTTTTCCCATGCAAGGTGGGCTTCTACCTTGGGGAGCCAGCGACCTCGGGCACTATTTTTTTTGGGTCACTGAGGGCAAACCATCTGATTGGTACGTCGCAGTAACAATGAATTGTGAAGAAATCTGGCGATTCCAAGGACAGGGTATGGTGCGATTCCTTGTGGAGCTTTTTTCGCAGCAATCGGCTGCATTCCCTGCTCTCTTCTCCAAGGAGGATTTTGCCTCACCAATTACTTTTCAGCCTCATCTCAACGCCCCCAAACCACTACGTTTATTTCAACTAAGAACGCTTGTTCGAGACCACTTGTCAGTAACATATCAGATTGGCGATTTTCTTTCTGCCAAATTGCCGCCGGAATGGACGCTGAGTGTTGGGCGCGAAGTCGGTGGTGCGGCTCTCCCGCCGTACAGCCATGTGTTTTCAAGCAATTGGAGAGTACCGGGGGAGCGACAGGATTTAGTACCGAGGTATGAAGCCTCTTTGTACCGCGAAGCTAGTTTGCTAATCACCTCCGATGATGCCATTGCCCAATTTGCGACCTCGCTTCATCGTACTTGGCAGTCCGCCTTAATGCATGCCCAAAGTGTACCAGAAGAAACCAGAAATTCACTGCTTCGATACAGGCGCTATCGAATTGATGAGCAGGGCGTGTTGCTTCACGACGGCTCGCGAGTTCCGTGGCTTCTTTATTCTGAGTACGAGGATAGTCGCAGACTGGCATACTTCTGGGTCCACGGAGGGTTTAGGTGGATGTTGCAGTGCCAAACTTCGGCTATCGACTTGTCTCAGGGGCGGCTTTATTTCGATGCGATAGCATCTTCAATACGGTTCCTTTAAGTAGTGTGAAACGATTCCAGAGAGGCCTGGAGCGATTTGAATGGAACTTTCGATCGTTCAGTGGCAAGGCAATTTCGCGTATTTCGCCCTTCGTTTCCTATTTTCCCGTCGCGCCGCCACGTCCTTCGACAAACAGCTCTACCTGATGGAGCTAGTCGGCGAAGAGGACTGGCACTTTAACCTGGCGTCTGGCCTGCTCTCCTTCGGCCAGCATTTGCACTTCCAGGCTCAGGTGCTCGGCACGGAGTCCGACCACGACCACACTTGGCTGTGGGCTTGGGCCAACGAAGGCAGCAACATCCCGTTTTCGCTTTTGCAGTGTGCCTTGCAGCTGAAGGCCCTCGGCGAAAAGCAGCAAATCCCTGAACTCACCACGCCCATGCTCCAGCTGGGCGACATCGACGGCCACACGCTGGCCATGCTCGCGTCCGGCGTCTGCCAGGCCAACGCTTACTACCGCTGCCCATACGAGGGTGGTGCGGCATTCGTGCTCATCCAGGACGAGAGCTTTCCGAAGCCTACGGAGCCACCGTTGGCCCGGATTGCCTCGGTCTTTCCACAGGCCATCAGCAGTATAGACATTCCCGACCATAGGCTAGCCTTGATCGGCCATCTCGACCACCACGGCCTGGTCTACGAAGAGGTAGTGGGCCAGGTCCTGGTCAAGGAAAACGGCGAGCCCGTGCTGACGGCAGTGTTCGACGAGCAGAACCGGCTGACGAACCTGGAAGTGCAGGTCCAGGCGGCGACGCGATAAGGAAGGTGGGTTGCGTCATCACGGAAGATGGAGAGGCTCCGGGGGCTGCCGATGCAGTCGCCCGGAGCCTCGGCTCCTTCGGGAGCGCGGCCCAGGTGCTGCGTCAGTCGAACCTCGTTCCGCCGAGCGGTGGCCAAGATCTGTTGCGGAAACAGAACAACCAGAGAAGGAAGCGGGATGTCGTCGTTGGCTGACCCTGGCGCGATTTGTTGCCACCCGGCTAGCAGACCAAGAGGCATGTCTGCCGGAGTCCGTCCGAGCGGACGGACGTGGCAGCTGTCAGTGACCCAATGCGGGTGAAGTCATTCAAGAGCAGTCGGTCGAGAAAATTGATTTGGCCCGTAGGAGTCAACAACCCCAGGAAAGCACTCACCAGGCCAAGTGCATATGACCTGGCCAGTTGGGTACTTCTATCCTGTTGGCCCGCGCAACCCTCCGCTCAGTTCGCTCGTAACCGGTGATCGGGCGGACAGGGTTTCTTGCCGGTCTGGCGGGCGTGTAGTCCATGCGTTTCAACCGCTTCAATGCAACGGTCCGGGGGTGTACCAAGGGCCGTGAGACGATCAACCCACGCACAGCGCCGGCGCCCCCACTGTGCCGGTCTATCGCTCCCATCTGCCGGATCGATTAGGGTCTCACCAGGCTTGCTGTTGGTCGGAATTGAGAGGACTTTCCCATGACGAAACCCATCACGATTTCCCAGGAAACGATCGCGGGGATCGAACTGGGAAAGAAAAGGGGAAAGAAAAGGGGAAAGAAAAGGGGAAAGAAAAGAGGACGCAGCTCGTTTCTGCTTGACCGGGGGCGGGAACCGGCCTAACCTCGACGCATGGCCCGAGGTGCCCGCCACACCCCTGGTGGTTTCGCCTACCACGTCCTCAACCGCGCCGTGGCCCGCCTGCCGTTGTTCGAAAAGCCGGCCGACTATGACGCCTTCCTGCGCGTGCTGCACGCAGCGCTGGCCCAAGTGCCGATGCGTGTCCTGGCGTTCGTGCTCATGCCCAACCACTGGCACTTCGTCCTCTGGCCGCACGGCGACGGCGACCTGAGCGCCTTTTGCCGCTGGCTGGCGCATACCCACAGCATGCGCTGGCACGCCCACTACCACACGTCCGGCACCGGCCACATCTACCAGGGCCGCTTCAAAGCGTTCGCCGTGGAAAGCGACGACCACCTGTACACGGTCGGCCGTTACGTCGAGCGCAACCCGCTGCGGGCCAACCTGGTGGCGCGGGCGGAGCACTGGCGCTGGGGCAGCCTGTGGCGGCGCGTCCACGGCGACGAGCACCCCGGGCCGCTGCTGAGCCCATGGCCGGTACCGCTGCCGGCGACCTGGGTGGAGCATGTGCATGCCCCGCAGACGGAGGCCGAGCTGGAGGCACTGCGGCGGTCGGTGCGGCGCGGTTGCCCCTTTGGGACGGCCGGCTGGCAGGAGCGGACGGCGGCCCGGCTAGGGTTGGCACACACCCTGCGACCATTGGGTCGCCCGAAGAAGCCGACCGTGGAGCCGCCTCCACCCACTGGGTAAACGAACTGCACTGGGTAAACGAGCTGCGTCCTCTTTTCTTTTTTAAATGGCCAAGCTGGAACCGCCCAAGATCTTTCTGGATTTGTCAGTGGTGAGATGTCAATTTTGAGGACGAACTAATGAAAGCAATCGAACAAAGAGCATTTCGCGACATGGACGAATTTCGGGAATTTGCTGCACGCTTTCCAGTGCTATACTTTCACGTGTTTGAAGGATCGCCGGATGACCAGACCATTGCTGCGTTCAAAAAATGCGGTGACGATGAAGCGTTAGTCTTGCTCGATGTGGCTGATGATTTGGGCTTCCTTGATCAGACTCAAGTGACGGTCGAAGTCACTCGCGATCACCAGTTTGTCTCAAAGCCACTTCGTCTCCTCCGTGGTGTCGGCGCGTGGGCAAAGGGTACGCTCGTGGATTTTGCTCAGGATACAGCGGGCATTGCTGGGATGATTCAATTAGCACAACGTTTCAGTTTCCTACCACCAAAGAGGCAGGAATAGCGCCGGGTGCCATGCTTTCGCGGCGACCGCCAAGGGTCAGGATGCCGTTGAGACCACCGCGAAAGCATGAGAACCGGCGGTGACTTGTTCGCCTGGCGAATCATTGACAAAGAGAGTCACACTGGGCGGATAGGACTCGTTATCGGACCGTCCATTTGAGTGCCTTGCCGAGTACCACGGACTACTCCGATCCGACAACTAGCCTGGAGGACGCCTGCAGAAACTGCTCATCACTTCTCAATTCGCCTCGCACGCAAGAACTCACCTCCCACAATCTCCCATTCAGCCGATACTGTCATCAGAAGAACCCGCCGAACGGCTGGCCTCTCCAGTCCTATGCCTCGCACCGGCTCTGCGGTTCTGTTCAACTGATACATGCTATCGGTCCAGGGTGGAAGCATGAAAGCGCTCGCGCAGCATTACGGCAAGGCCGAAGGCCCCCTAGGCTTCCCAATGACCGACGAAGGCGCGCGACAGCTCGACGCGCTGCTCAAGACACAACCCCAGGAAGACGGCTACGACTACCGCCGCGTCTTCATGGCCAAGGGCGTCTCCGAACTGCAACCGGGCGAGCGAGCCGACGTCTCCTGGATCAGCGAGGAGTCCGTGGACCGGGACCGGGAAATCGTCCTGGCGTCCGGCATGGACGATTCGCACTTCAAGCTCAACCCGCTGGTCACGCTGGGCCACGCCTACTGGCAGCCGCCGGCCGGCAAATCCGTTTGGCGCAAGAAGGTCAAGGAAGGCGACCTGCGCGGCATCAAGGCCAAGACGCACTACCCACCCCGTCCCGAAGGTTGGCCCCAGGACGACTGGCTGCCTGACTATGCCTACGAGCTGGTGAAGGCCGACCTGCTGCGTGGCAAGTCCATCGGCTTTCTGCCGCTCCAGGTGCGTGCGCCCACGGATGCGGAGATCGCCCAGCACCCCGAACTGAAGGGAGTACGCCGCATCATCGAGAAATGGCTGCTGCTCGAATACGCCTGCTGCTTTCTGCCCTGCCAGCAAAACGCCGTGGTCGAGACGGTCTCCAAGGGCATCGACTTGCCGAGCGGCGTGGTCCAAGCCTTGGAGGAAATCTTCCACGTCACGCTGAAGCCCAAGGCTGAAGCGTTGACCCCACCCACTGGTACTCTCACTCCGGTGGCATTCACGCCGCTGGCCGAGATCGCGAAGGAAGTGAGCCGGAAGATCGGCACACTCGACTTCGGCGCTCTCGCCGAAAAAAGCGTCGAAGTCGCCTGGGATAAACTCCGGGGCCGGGTTTAAGGTGCAACGAAGCTGCCAGGAGGTGAGCGCCAACAGCGACTCCAAGCGCTGCACCGCTCGCGCCGGAGGCAGGTTTCGGGACCACCGCCACCCGCACCGAGACCCAGCCATGTTCGTGCAACTGCTGAAAGAGTTCCTGGGCCGTAAGGCCGGCGAGCGCCTCTCCGTCAGCGACGAGGACGGCAACGCCCTGATCGCCCAGGGCCTTGCCCAGCCCGTCACCGACGACCTCATCACCCCCGCCGTTTCCAAGGCGCTCGAAAGCGCCTTCGGCAAGTTCAGCGACGCGATGAACCTCATCGTCGAGAAGAACCTGAAGGCGTTCGCCGACGCCCAGGCGCAGTCCCACAAGCACGCCGTCCCCGCCCTTTTCGGCGTCAACGGCCACGGCGACCCGAAGAAGAATTTTGGCGACTGGCTCTTGCACGTCGCCAAGAACGATGAAGCCTACCTCGAAAAGACCTACGGCAGCGTGCGCCACAAGGCACCGCTGGCCGAGGGCAGTGGCGTCACCGGCGGCTACCTCGTGCCGACCGAATTCTCCACCCGCCTGCTGGAAGTCGCGGCCGAAGAGACCTTCATGCGCAAGCGGGCCTTCGTCCAGCCCATGAATAGCGCTGCGCTCCAACTGCCGTACCTCGACATCACCAGCGTGCCCAGCACCGGCACATCGGCGCTGTTCGGCGGCGTGCAGCTGAGCTGGAAGCCCGAAGCCGGCACCGTCGATGAGACGGAACCCAAGTTCAAGATGCTGGAGCTGAAGGCCCACGAGCTATCGGGCTATGCGGTCAGCAGCAATGTCATGCTGCAAGATTCCGCCATCGGCCTGGAGCGCTTTCTGTTCACCCTGTTCGGCAAGGCTATCGGCTGGTTCGAGGAGTTCGCCTTCTTGCAGGGCAACGGGGCCGGCAAACCGCTCGGCGTCCTCAATGCCCCGGCGGCGCTCACCGTCAACCGCAACGCGGCCAACCAGGTGAAGTACGTCGATGTCGCGTCGATGCTGTCGAAGCTGTTGCCGAGTTCCCAGCGCAAGGCCGTCTGGACCGTCCACCCCTACGCCATCGCCCAGCTGGTCCAGCTGGCCGATGCCGGCGGCAACGTCGTGTGGGTGCCCAGCGTCGGCGGCGCGCAGGACCGCGTTCCGGGCACGCTCTTCGGCCTGCCAGTCATCACCACGGAGAAGGTGCCCGCGCTGGGCGCCAAGGGCGACGTGATGCTCATCGACCCGTCGCTCTACGTCATCGGCGACCGGCAGCAGATCGAGATCGCCGCTTCAGAGCATGTCAATTTCTTGAAAAACCAAATGACCTGGCGGGTGGTCGAGCGCGTGGACGGCCAGCCCTGGGTCGAACGGCCGATCACGCTGCAAGATGGCGTCAGCACCGTCAGCCCGTTCATCATCCGGAACTAGCGATCCATTCCGCCCCTCGCCCCTGGCGGGAGAGGGGTTGGGGGTGAGGGGGAAGTCGTTGCAAGGTCCGCCCCCTCACCCCTCACCCCTCTCCCACCAGGGGAGAGGGGAACAGAGACCAACGAGGTATCGTCCATGCTTACCGAGCAACTGAGCCAGGCCCTGGCGATTGCCGCCGCGCCGATCCATCCGCAAAGCGTCGGCGCAGGCAACGCCGACACCGGCGGCATCGATATGTCCAAGTTCCGCCGGGCCATCTTCATTCTCGATGTCGGCGCGTTCGGTGCCAGCGCCACGGTGGACATGAAGCTGCAAGAGTCCACCGACAACAGCAGCTTCACCGACCTGGCCGGGACCGGCGTGGCGATCACCCAGCTGGTCGCGGCCGGCGGCAACAACCGCTTCGCCACGTTGGAAGTCCGTGCCGACCAGTTGACCAAGCGCTACGTCCGCGCCCGCATCACCGTGGCCACCGCCGCCACCACGCTGCAATGCCTGGCGCTGGGCGGCGAGGCGGTGTCCAAGCCGGGCAGCGCCCACGACATCGCGGCGGTGGCACAACGCCAGGTGGTGGCCTAGTCCCGGTGCAGCGGAGTGCTGGCCTGAGCCAACCTCGTAGGTCAGGCTTTCTAGCCTGACGGTAGCGCCCGCGATGTGCCGCCAACCGCCGGCGCGATGGTCAGGCTGGAAAGCCTGACCTACGGACCCGCCCTCGGGCAGTGACTCCTGGAGACCGCACGAGCGATGCAGTTCGCCGACGCCCAGCACCTGATCCAGACCGGCGACGTGCTGCTCTTCCGGGGCCGGCAGTGGTACTCCTGGCTGATCCGCCTGCGAACGCTCAGCGTCTATTCGCACGTCGGCATCGCCTACCGCTTGCGGCTCAACGGGCATCAGCGCCTGTGCATCTTCGAGGCGGTCAACGGCCAGGGCATCCGCCTGCACCCGATGGACCAGTACCTGCGGGAATGCCTCGCGGAAGGCTGCACCGTCGATTGGTACGCGCTCGCCACGGATTACGTAGATCGCGAACTGATCGCCGACTACTGCTTCGAGCAGTGGGCCCGGCGCTACGCCAGCATCTGGCAGTTCGCCTGGAGTTGGGGATTGCTCCTGCGCCGCCTGCGCCGCTGGCTCGGTCTGAACCCGGACGTGGGCCGCGAGCGCTTCTTCTGTTCCGAACTGTGCGATGCCGCCTTCCGTCACGCCGGCTACCAGCACGACGAGACGGATTCACCCGCGTTGACCGATCCCGGCACGGTCGCACGTTACACCTGTCTGCAACGCAAAGGAACCCTCGTCCCATGAAACGCTTCTTGCTCCTTTTCGCCCTGATCGCCTGGACCGGCACTCTGCAAGCACAGTGTCCCGGTGGGCAGTGCCCGCTGCCCGGTGTCCGCGAGGATCGGCAGCAGCGGATCGAGCCGGCCCTGTCCGAAACGGCGAAGCAGGCCGTCGTGAAAATCTATGCGCTGGACGGCGGCTTTCGCGGCAGCGGCGTGGCCATCCACGCGGAAAGCCAGAAAGTCGTCATCATCACCTGCAAGCACCTGTTCAACCGCTGGCCCTCGCGGGTCACGGTCGTCCTGCACGACGGCCGCAAACAGCAAGCGGACTACATCGGGGTGGACGACCGCGTGGACCTGGCGGCGGTGGCCTTGCCAGCGAAGGACGCCCCCAAGCCCGCCGCCATCGCCTCGACACCCACGGACGCCCAGGGCGCGGTCTTCCAGAGCGGTTACGGCCATGAGCAGCTTCAGCAGCGCACCGGCCGCTACGTCAAGCCGAGCGACACCGGGCCGGGCGAGCTGGAGTTCAGCTTCATCCCGGTGGGCGGCGATTCCGGCAGCGGCATCTTCCGCGCCAGTGACGGCGCGCTGGTCGCCGTGGTCAACAAGTTCAAGTCGGATGTCCACCAGCGCCCCGTGTGCGGCGTGGGTGTCGGTCGCCGGGACGTGCAGCGCTTCGTCGAAGAATGCTGCCTGCCCTGGCTCCGCCGGGAGCCGGTCCCCCAGGCCCAGGGCCCCTGTCGCGATTGCCAGTGCGACCTGGCCGGCGTCCGCGCCCAGCTGAGCCAGGTGCAGCAGGAGCTGGGCCAGCTAAAACTACAGCCCGGCGCGCCCGGCCCCGCTGGTCCGCCAGGGTTGCCCGGCACGCCCGGCGCTCCCGGCAAAGACGGCCGCGATGCCGACGCCGCCGAGCTGCTGGCCCTGCGACAGCGCGTCGAGGCACTCGAAAGCGTCTTGAAAAATCTGTCCGGTTCCCTGCGCATCCAAGTTCAACCCAAGAGGTGAGCATGAACGAAAACGACTACGGCCTGCTGAAGATGCACGCCCTGACCGGGGCGCAACGACAGGCGGACGGTGCGGGTGCCTTCGCGGAAAACCTGCGCTATGACTACCTGGAAGGCAAGGAGCGCGTGAGCTTCGCCGAATCCACCGGCGTGCGCCACGTCGAGGAGTCGGGGGCCGGCCGTTCCCGGACCACCACCAATGAAGCACCCGCGAATCGTTAGCCAGGAGCAGGCGGATATGGCCCGCCTGCGCGTCCAACAACTCCGGGCAGCGTACCGCGACGGTACGCTGCCCGCTTTCATCGAGCAGCAAGCCCATGAAGCCCGACAACGGTTCCGAGCACTGGAAACAGAAGACCAAGCGCGGCTGGCTCGGCCTGCGCACGGCCCATCAGGCCATGATGCTCCAGGACAGCCAGGCCCTGTTGCGGCAAGACCGGGAAGTGATCCAGGCCCATCACCGGCAGCACCTACCGATGAACCAACACCCGACGAACAACGATGACATGATCCACGTCGGCGACGTGACCAACCACGTCACCCAGCAACCCAGCACGTCGAAACTCCTCCCCCTGGTCGTCGCCCTGGCCTCGCTCGTGGCGGGCTCCGGGGCCACGCTGGGCCTCATGAGCCTGCTGGCGCTACGCAACACCGTGCCGGCCCCGAAGAGTCCGGAGCCGTCGGCCCCCGTGGTCGTCCCCCAGGTCGATGATGTGGAACTGGAAGTCCGCTGGAAACTGGGGCC
>JAEUIF010001026.1 GCA_016795185.1 Planctomycetia bacterium
TCCGTTGGAAGTTTGTCGATCAGTTCGTAGTTCCGCCTTCAGGCGGCGAGCGACTCCACCGCCTGAAGGCGGAACTACGAACTCGAATCGCGGCATGCTGGTTGTTAATCCTTGATCTCTTCCAGCCGCGCGGTCTTCCGGTCGAACTTCGCGACCCAAACTTTACGCGCGCTCGAATTGTTCAGCACCAGCAACTTCAATTTCGCGTCGTAGGTCAGGGAGTCCGACCAGCTGAACGGTGGATTCTTGAACTCCACGGGCTTGCCGGCTTCAACGAACGCTAACTCCGCCCAGTAGAACTTGCCGTCGTTGGGGTCCCAGGCGACGTTCGCCAGTCGGCCATCCGGACGCTTGAAGAGGTTCATGAGCAACAGCAGGTCGGCTTCGGGCAGGTAAACCTCTTCGCCCCAGAAGTAGAACTGGCCCAGGGTCTGCGGCTTCTTCACCTCGACGCGGGTGGCGGTGTGGGAACCCAGGTTATAGCGGAGCACCGTCTTGTCGCTGGCGAACCACAGGCAGTCGCGCTTCGAGTCGTAGCATAGCGAATGCCCGTCGCACCAGATGCCGCCGAAGGCCGGGCCATTCCACGGCAACTTGTGCCAGCGGGCGGCCTGGGCGTCGAAGCGGAAGAGGCCCTTGTCGGAGTAGGTCACCGCACCCTTCGGCGTGGCTTCCATGTGGCTGTGCATCGGCCCGCGATGTTCGAGTCCTGGATAGCTGGCCGGCAACCATTCGCGGACCAGCGGATCGTAGGCGCGGTCGAAATAGAACATCTTGCGGGCCGTCGGGTCGTAGCAGTACGCCTTGTAGGCGTGAATCGGGACATGCACGCGGTCCTGGAAACTCAGCGGCGTGGGCTGCGAGGCGTAGACTCGTTCAATCGGGTCGTCCGGGTGGTAGCCGATGGTCCAGCCGCCGCCAAGCACGCTGAAATGGGCCACGTCGTCTTCCTGGCTGGTGGCATGGCCGCCGCCCCACAGCAGCAGTTGATGGCGGTCGCTATCGTAGGCCGTCGTGCCCCAGCGATTTGTCGCGCCAGGGGCGTAAAGCGGGAATTGCAGCGCCGTCCATTGGTTCGCGGGCAGGTCGCTCAGCCGCTGGCGCATGGTGGCCGCCTCGGGTACGGCCGCTTTCTCCCACGTCGCGGGATCGATGCGGTTGAACGTGTAGCTCCCCGCCTCGGCGGAGCGGCCGGCAGCGGACTGATTGGGCCGGGCCGGGTCCACCTTGCAGGCCCAGACGCTATGACCGTTCGGGCAAACCAGCACGTCGTTATCATCCACCGCGCCATGTTGCGGCACGCGCTCCGTGGCCTGCGGTGCATTCGGACTCGTCTTGGTGACTGCGGGCACCTGGAGCAGGCAGCGCCAGCGATTGGCAGGGGCATCGTAAACCCAGATTTCCTGTTCGAGCGGCGTGCGACTGTAGCCGCCGGCCAGCACCACCTGCTTGGCCTGCGGCAGCCAGGCCAGGACATGCCCGGCGCGCGGCGACGGGCCGTTTTCGGGGAAGCGTTGCTCCCAGGCGCGCGACTGGCAATCGTAGATCCAGGTATCGGACAGGGTGCGGTCGAGGCCGTCGCCGCCGAAGAGCACGATCTGGTTGCGTACCGTGTCGAGGGCCAGTTGCGAACGGGCGCGGCCCGGCGGTTCGGGGCTCAGGGCATCGGCGATTTGCTCGCACCGCACGCGCGCCGAGCGGACCTGGGCAATGTGTTCCGGCGTCAGTTTGCCCGCCAGCGCCGGCCCTGTCGCTTGGAGCAGGGTGCTGACCAGCTCCAGGCGGCGCACGGCCATGTCCGCCGCGGGTTGCTCGCGCGCACTGAGCTTGGCGGCCTTGACCTCGGCGGCCAGCTGTTCGGCGGCGGTCGTCAGTTTGACCGCCAGGGCCGGCAGATTGACCTCAGCTTCCGCCGCCGTCTCGGCGACGGCCAGCCGACTGGAGCAGCGCCCCAGCAGTTCCTTGGCTTGCCAGCGCAACGCTTGCGCCGAGTCGCTCAGCTTGCGCAGGGCATCGGAGCCGCAGGGCAATTGCCGCCATGCGTTCTTCTCGATGCTGTACACCCAGGTGCCGAGGTCGGCGCTGCCGCCCGCGCCGCCGGCATGGAGGATTTCGCGGTTCACCGGGTCATAGCACAGCGAACCCCAGATGGGGCACTTCTCGCGCGGCTTGGCTTGCAAGTCCTTCCAGGTATGGGTGGCCACGTCGTAGCGCAGCGTGCGGTTCCACAGGTAGGCGTAGATCGCGTTTTCCGGCGGTACGTAACAGAACTCGCCATACGCCTTGCCGTCGTGCCACTGACCGCCGGCCCCGACGCGCAGGTGTTCACCGTCCTGATAAAAGGGCGTGCCGCCGTTATGGCCATGCTTCGCCCGTTCGCGCGCATACTCCTCGCCGACGGGACCGGAGGCCGGTCGCCCTTTCTCCTGTCCTGGCGGATAGGCGTTGAACCACTGGCGGAGGCCGAGGTCGAACTCCTCGGTGTCGTAGTGTCGCGGCAGCTCGCCGCCATAGTGCTGCATTCCGGCCGCCGCCACGAAACGGCGAATTTTCGGCGCGTAGACAAAGACCGGCTGTTCCCGCCCGCCGGTCTTGCCTTCCACGAGGCGCGTCCAGGTGTTGGCAGCAACGTCCTTCAGCGGGTCGGCGGGCGGAGCATCGGCCGCCAGCACGCGCCAGGCGATGGCTCCCGCAGCCAGCAGCCAACCGCCGAGCAGGAGCAAACGGCCGGCAGCGACCTTTGAGTTTCCAGGCTTCATGGATGGACCTCAGGGATGAGCGTCAATTGGAGGACAGCCTCAACCAGTTGCCGACCGTGGTCAGGCCCGCGGAAGCAGCGGCTGCCATCGGCAGTTCTGGTGGTGTGGCAGGTGGGAGAACGAACGGCAATCCTAGCGCGCCGGCTGGAAAGGGGCAAGCAACGGGCGGTTAAGCAAGTGGATGGTCAATGTGTAAATCGACGGGGGAAACGCTCCGGGCGAGCGACGGGCGTTAGGAGCAATTCGCGGACGGATGTCGCGCCGAGCGCTATGGTCCGCACAGCGGACCCAACAAAATTACCGTAGGGTCCGCTGTGCGGACCGCTACAGCGGACTGACGCCCGCCGCCGGCCTCTAATCCGCGATAGATAAGACCGCCAGCGTGCTTAATGCCGAATTAACCGGCGCATCAGGAACGCGGCGATGATGAGCATGACGCCGTTGGAAGCCCAGAGCAGCAGCAGGGGGTCGCCTCGGCCGTAGCGCGTCAGGTTCATGCCGCACAGCAGCAACGGATAGTAGATGAGGACGATGGGCAGGAAACAGGTGATGAACGCGCTGAGATAGTCGCGCTTGCTGAACCAAATGCCGACCGGGCAGCCGACGAGTGCAAAGCACAGGCAACCGCAGGCGACCGACGGCCGCATGTACAGTTCCGTGTCCACCGCCAGCGTCTGGCGTTGAATGTCCTTGCGCTTGTTCTCCAGGTTGATGCGGTGCAGGGTCAGGTCGTCCGGACGGCCATCCAGGGCGCTGCGCGTCGTCACCCAGGCTTGTTCGGCCGTCACGTCGACCATTTCATCGAGCAGTTCCACGCGCCGACAGCGCAACATTTCCAGGGTCATTTCGCGCGCCTTGCGTTCGCGCTGCGGCTCCAGCGGCGAATCGGGCATCGGCACCGGCCAGACGCGGTCTTCAAAGTAGCCGGCGGTGCGGTCGGGCATGGTTAGCACG
>JAEUIF010000740.1 GCA_016795185.1 Planctomycetia bacterium
ACATGCTTGGGCGGTGGCACCGATGCTTCACTCTTCACCGGCAAGAGCCACCCAAGCATGGCACCCAGCCTCCGGCTGTTTGACCGGTGGAGATACCAATGGGTGCCCGCCCCTGGCTAAGCACCGCCGCCCCTTCGGGGCTGAGACCATTGGCTTGACACCATTCACTGTAATCTGCTCTAACACGGCGCGTGGTGAGGGGCAATCGCCGCGTGCAAAGCCGCCAGCGGCGTGAGTCGCTTCGTTGCCGCTCTCGGGAGACGACAGTAAAATTGGCCCGAACGCCGCAACCTCTTCCAGCGAGAAAGACCAGCCATGAGCACCGCGACCGCTGACATCGGCCTGATCGGCCTGGCCGTGATGGGCGAGAACCTCGTCCTCAACATGGAAAGCAAGGGTTTCACCGTGGCCGTCTTCAACCGGACGACCTCGAAGGTGGACGACTTTGTCAACGGCCGGGGCAAGGGCAAGAAGATCGTCGGCTGCCATACTGTCAAGGAGTTGGTGGCAGCGCTGAAACGGCCGCGCAAGGTGATGATCATGGTCAAGGCCGGCCCGGCCGTCGATCAGGTCATCGACGAGTTTGCCCCACTGCTGGAGCCAGGCGACATTCTCATCGACGGCGGCAACACGCACTTCCCGGACACCACGCGCCGCACCAAGGCACTCAAGGACAAGGGCTTGCTCTATATCGGTACGGGCGTCTCGGGCGGCGAGGAAGGCGCGTTGCTCGGGCCGTCGATCATGCCCGGCGGCAACCCGGACGCCTGGCCGCACGTCAAGCCGATCTTCCAGGCCATTGCCGCCAAGGTCGCGGGCGGCGTGCCCTGCTGCGACTGGGTCGGCAACGACGGCGCGGGCCACTTCGTCAAGATGGTGCATAACGGCATCGAATACGGCGATATGCAGATGATCTGCGAGGCGTACCACCTGCTCAGCGCCGTGCTCGGCTACGACGCCGCCAAGCTGCACGAGGTCTTCGGCCGCTGGAACCAGGGAGCGCTCGACAGCTACCTGATCGAGATCACGCGCGACATCTTCGGCTACCGCGATCCGGAGACCGGCAAGCCGCTGGTGGACCTGATCCTCGACGCCGCCGGCCAGAAGGGCACCGGCAAATGGACCGTGATCTCGGCGCTGGACGCCGGCATCCCGCTGACCCTGATCGCCGAGGCGGTCTTCGCCCGCATCCTGTCGTCGCAGAAGGACGAGCGGGTCAACGCCAGCAAGGTGCTGGCGGGGCCGAGCGCGGTCTTCCAGGGCGACCGCGACGGCTTCACCAACGATGTCGAAATGGCGCTCTACGCCAGCAAGATGATGTCCTACGCGCAGGGCTTCGCCCTGATTTCCGCAGTGTCGCGCGAGAACAACTGGAACATCAACAACGGCGCGGTGGCGCTGATGTGGCGCGGCGGCTGCATCATTCGCAGCGTGTTTTTGGGCAAGATCAAGGAAGCCTTCGACCGCAATCCGTCGCTGGCGAACCTGATGCTCGACGGCTATTTCGCGGCCGAGATCGCCAAGGCGCAGCCGGGCTGGCGGCGGGCCGTCGCGGGCGGCGTGACGCACGGCATCCCGCTGCCGGCGATGGGTTCCGCGCTATCTTACTTCGACGGCTACCGTTCCGGCCGGCTGCCGGCCAATCTGCTGCAAGCCCAGCGCGACTACTTTGGGGCGCACACCTACGAGCGCGTGGACCGGCCGCGCGGGCAGTTCCTCCATACCAACTGGACCGGGCGCGGCGGCACGACGGCTTCCTCGACGTACAACGTTTAGCGAGGTTCGCGGCCGGTTAGGGCATCGGGCGCTTTGGTCCGCACAGCGGACCCAACAAAAATTTCGTAGGGTCCGCTGTGCGGACCGCGCCAGCCGGTCACAAGCCGGTCCAATCCGAAAAACCGCCCAACTGGGCTTGAACGATCGCGGGCCGATTGGCGATGGTGGAGTTTATCGTGCTCAACCGCCAGTTGCGGTGAGCGGCGTCTGGAACAGCGCCCCTAAAATTCGTTCAGCGCGGTCTGTGTCGGCCGCGCGCCTTTCGTGGGAGTCCCTTGCTCGCGCCGTCAGTGCCACGGCGGCTGACGGTATCGTCCGGGTCCGCGCCTGAGCAGCAGGCGTTTCCTTCACACCAGAGACCCAGCGCCGAATTGTTCCCGACCAGCACGATGGCTCCGTCATACGAGCACGGCTGCGTCGCGGCGCCCAGGACCGCTTGAATACGCCCGCCTCCCGAAAACCCATCCACGGTGCTGCATATTTCCCGGCATTCGTTCGCCGAACGACGCCGCTCGTGGGGGGAGCGCTGGACGCCGTGCCCGTTTCGTTCGTCGTTCCGCCTTCAGGCGGCGAATCGCTGGCTTTCAGTCGGTGAATTGACCTTCTGACAGCGGCAGATCGCTCGCCGCCTGAAGGCGGAACTACGAACCAATCGAATGGGGTTCGCCGGGCTGTTGCCCGTGAGGCAACGCGCATTGAGGGACCGTCGGTTTTTTCGGCACCCTGCCAAGGGGGAAATACCGACCGCGACACGCGGCAGGGGCGCATGGACTCGCGCCCGTCGCTGGGGGAAACCAGCAGCACCTGCACGCTGGGGAGAGGGTGTGCGCCTGGGTGGGGATAGAACGTCTTGTGGCCGGGCGCGGCAGGTTTGCAACCTGGATTCGCGCCAAGTGGAGCCGGACGAATGCCGATCATACCGAACATCGAAAGCGTATTATGCCGGTCCAGGAGGGATCGGCATGACCGAGCGACGCTTTACCCCACCCTCAAACTGGTGCAACGTCCAGGAAGTGGTTGCCCGACGGGTGAACGTACGTCGGGCTTTCCAGCCCGACGGGCAGCGGCGGCAGCAGGCGGTGCCACGCAGCGGACGCGATCAGCCACGGGCGCCACGTGTCGGTCTGGAAAGCCCGACGTACGGACGGCAAACTCGGAGCAGGCAGGATGCCAGGCCATTATCATCCAATACGGATAACCGGCAGTCTCTTTGTCTTCTGCCTGGTCTTCCTGGCTGGCAGTGCGGTCAGCGGTCAGGAGAAGGAGCAGCCGCCCCAGGTGCTGCCCGAAACCAAGGTGACCGCGCCCAAGGCGGGCACGCCGGAACCCGTGCCGCAACCCGAATTGCCGCCCGCGCCGCAGCCGCCGGCGTTCGATCCGTTGACGACCTCGGGCCGCACGCTGCCTGTGCAGAATAACATCGGCGGCTTCCTCGCACCGTCGCAGGGCCGGGTGACGCAGTTCGACATCGCGCCCGAGGCGTTCCTGCGACCCGCCCAGATTCTAGAATCGATTCCTGGCCTGGTGGTCACGCAGCATTCCGGCAGCGGTAAGGCGAACCAGTATTTCCTGCGCGGCTTCAACCTCGACCACGGCACCGATTTCGCCGGCTTCCTCGAAGGCGTGCCGTGGAACTTGCCGACCAGCGCGCACGGTCAGGGGTACCTCGATTTCAACTCGCTGATCCCCGAACTGGTCGAGACGGTCGATTTCTACAAGGGGCCGTACTTCGCGCAGCTCGGCGACTTCGCCACCGCCGGCGCGGCGCAGATTCAGTATGTCAGCCGGCTGGAGCAGGGCATCTTTCGCCAGGAAGTCGGCATGTACGACTGGTATCGCACGCTCGTCGCGAATTCGGGCGACTTCGCGGGCGGCACGCTGCTCTATGCGTTCGAGGGCGTCTATTACAACGGCCCGTGGGACTTCGGCGAGAACTTTCGCAAGTTCAACGGCTTCATCAAGTATAGCCGGGGCGATGCGGAGAACGGCCTGTCGTGGACCACGCTGGGTTATAGCGGCGTCTGGCGCTCGACCGACCAGATTCCGTTGCGGGCGGTCGGCACGCTCATCGACCGCTTCGGGACCATCGATCCGACCGACGGCGGTTCCACGCGGCGGCTGACCACGGTCGGCCAGTGGTGGCATACGGACGAGGTGTACGGCACCACCACGCGAGCCAGTGTTTACGGAGCCTATTACGCGCTCGACCTGTTCAACAACTTCACGTTCTTCCTGGACGATCCGGTGTTTGGCGACCAGTTCCTTCAGTCCGAGCATCGCTTCTACAGCGGTTTCGACGTGTCGCACCAGTGGCGGTCGTGGGTGTTCGGCGAGGACGTGCAGCACCGCGTCGGCGTGCAGCTGCGCAACGACAACATTCCGTCGGTGGCGCTGACGCACACCAGCCAGCGCATTCCGGTGTCGGTCACGCGGCAGGACGCGGTCAATCAGAACCTGAGCAGCATTTACTACGTCAACGAGACGAAATGGTGCGAGAAAGTCCGCACGGTGCTCGGCCTGCGCGGCGACTACTACTCGTTCAACGTGGACAGCGAATCGGACCCCGCAAACACTGGCGATACGTTCGCCCGACGACTCAGCCCGAAGGCGTCGCTGATTTTCGGGCCGTTCGAGCAGACCGACATCTACCTGAGCGGTGGTTACGGCTTCCACAGCAACGATGCCCGCGGCACGGTGCAGAGCGTCGATCCGGTCACGGGCGAGCCCGTGAGTCGCGTGCCGGGCCTGGTGCCGGCGCGGGGCGCGGAAGTGGGCTTCCGCAGCCAGGCGATTCCCGACCTGACGACCGCGATGGCCCTGTGGTACTTGCGGCTGGCGTCGGAACTGGTGTTCGTCGGCGACGCCGGCACGACGGAACCCAACCGAGCCAGCGAGCGCTACGGCCTGGAATGGACCAACACGTACCAGTTCAACCAGTATGTGAGCATGGACGCCGATTTCGCCTTCTCGCACGCCCGCTTTCTCGGCACCGACCCGGAGACGCCGGGCAACCACATCCCGCTGTCGGTGGGCACGGTCATCAGCGCGGGGCCGGTGGTGCGGCTGCCCAGCGGTTGGTTCGGCAGCCTGCGGATGCGGCACTTCGGCGGCGCGCGGCCGCTGGTGGAGGACAACAGCGTGTCGGCAGCGGCCACCACATCGTTCGACATGCTGGTGGGCTACGAGCGACCGAACTTTTCGCTGGGCATGTCGTTCCTGAACCTGTTCAACTCGAACGACCACGACATCGACTACTTCTACGAAACCCAGCTGCGCGGCGAGGCTGCCCCGGTGGCGGACCTGAACTTCCATCCGCTGGAGCCGTTCAACCTGCGGATGTGGATGAACTGGAAGTTCTGAGGTGAAGTCGCTTGTCGATGCGCGGGCCGAGGGGTAGTATTACCTGATCCTGAACGGTAATACTGTCGTCGGCTCGCGGATCGGACCATGAAGCTGTTCCTCACCGCTCTGTTCCTCGCCCTGAGCATCCACGGGTTGCTCTTCGGAGCGCTGGTGCTCATCGGCCTATCGCATGTCCTGAGTTATTCCCCGCCAGTCGTGCTGCTGGCTTACGGCGATAGCAGCGTGGAAGGGTTCGACGTGGATGCGGTGTCGCTCGAACCGGGCACCGAACGCTACGGCACGCGGATGACGCCCGGCGGCGCGGAACCAGCGACAGTAGCCACCCCGACGCCCGCGGCCGAACCGCTGCCGGCTGCGCTCGAAGCAGCGCCGAACACCGAGGCCCTGCCAGCCGAGACGCCGGTGGAAACGGAGCCAGTACCCCCACCAGCGGTCGTCGCGGAAGCGCCGCCCACGCAAACGGCGCTCGCCGCGGCGGTGGTGCAGGCGGCGCTGATCCGACCGAACTCGGTCACGGGGCCGGCGGGTGGCGCGCCGCTGCCGCAGGGCACACCGTCGCGGGGCGGGACCGTGGGTTCACGCACTGGAGTGCGCATGGTCGGCCTGGCGCGGCCGGTCTATCCGCGCGAGGCGGTGCTGCGCGGCCTGGAAGGGCGCGTGGTGTTGTTCCTGCGCATCTCGGCCGAGGGGACGGTGACGGAAGTGAAGTTGAATGAAAGCTCGGGCTATCCGGTTCTCGACGAGGCGGCGCTGGCCTTCGGCCGGACGTTGCAGTTCATTCCGGCTCGTGAGGGGTCGCAAGCCGTCAGCGCGACCGCGCTGTATCCGGTGCGCTATCAGCTGACCGAGAACCGCTGAATCAGTGTGCTAAACCGCAAGCGAGGTTCTCCCCGCTTGCGGTTTAGCACAAAACCCGACTCAAATCTGGTAGTACAGCCCATCGCCGCGATCCGGGCCGCGAATCCGCAGCGATGGCTTCTCCATCAGGACCGAGGTATACGGTTCGACGCTGTGCGTCAGCCAGACGTTCGAGCCGACGACCGTGTGATGACCGACCACGGTATCGCCGCCCAGGATGGTGGCGTTGGCGTAGACGACCACGTCGTTTTCCAGGGTCGGGTGCCGCTTGCGTCCCCGGATGATGTTGCCCGCCGAGTCGCGCGGGAAGCTGAGCGCACCGAGCGTCACGCCCTGATAGAGCTTGACGTTCTTGCCGATGTCGCAGGTCTCGCCGATGACGACGCCGGTGCCGTGATCGATGAAGAACCCCGGGCCGATCCGCGCGCCGGGATGGATGTCGATGCCCGTCTTGGCGTGGGCCATTTCGGTCATGATGCGCGGGATCAAGGGCACGCCGAGCTGCGTCAGTTCGTGGGCGATGCGGTAGATGGTGATCGCTTCCAGCCCAGGGTAGCAGAAGACGATCTCGTGCAGGCTCTTGGCGGCCGGGTCGCCCTGGAAGGCGGCCTGCACGTCGTGCTCCAGCATGGCGCGGAGGTCGGTCAGCTTGAGGAACAGGGCGACGGCGCGGTGCTGGGCCAGCGCCTCGAAGTCCACGGTCGGGGCCTCGTCGCAGAGTTCGTGGCGCAAGGCGCGAGCGATCTGCTGCGTCAGCTTGTCGTGCAGGCCGTCGATCAGGTCGCCGACGTGGTATTCGACGTTGCCGATGTGCAGGTTCTGCCGGCGGCCGTAGCCGGGAAAGAGGATGTCCTTGAGGTCGGCGAGGATGTCGTGGATCACGTCCCGGCTGGGCAGCGGGGTGTGTCCCAGGTGGTGCGTCGCGCCTTCCTCGGTGTAGGTGGCGACCAGGGCTTCGGTGATGTCGCCGAGGGATTCCTTGAGGCGGATGTCGGTAGCCATGAGTAGTCGTCGCTCCTGTCGGCTGGCGGAGTCGCCGCCAGCGGTCGCAATCCGGGCCAAGTTCGCACCGCAACCCAGCACGGCGGTCGGACGCCTAAGTGGCGGCGACCGCCGGACGACAGCCGCACCGTCTGCGACAAGAACGTGAAATAATCCCGAACATGGACCGGTTCGCTCCGGGGAAGTCGGTCGTCATGCCTGGGAGATTCTAGGGGGACGGGCAAATCCGGGCAACCGGCCTCCGTTCTACCTCTTCGGAAGTCAGCTGACATCGTGTGCATGAAATCCCCTGCGGCAGACTGCAAAAGCAGGCTCGAAACGTGCGTTCGCACAGACTGTAGGCATGGCACGCATCGAACGCAGGCGAACTGGGCAAGGGTTCCAAACAGGTGCCCAAGGTGAAGCAGTCCCGACTGGAGATTATAACTATCGATAATAGTTGGGGATGTGACGAGCCGACTTCAATCGCGCGCGTCGCGGCACGGATTGGCAAGCAATTTGCTTTTAAGGGGAAGCGTTAGTGAAACAGCAGGCCAAGCCGCCCGGTTCGTGCTGGCCATGGGAGAGGTGGTACAACGGCCGGTGCGGCTTTTTCTTCTGCTGTGTGCAGGGAATGCACTTCTGGACTGCTAGTCTAGTTCACTTCTTATCGTTCGTCCAGCTGGAAAAGTCGGCTGGCGCGCTGTCTCAGCGCATCACGTCTACATGACCCAATCGGACGAAGCATCTGGCAGTGGTTGGTGCAAGGCGGGATTGGTCGGCACGTCGGGCACGGCTGCGGGCGAACCGGCGGGCACGAACCGGATAATGCTGCGGTTACGCCCCGTGGCCTTGGCTTCCGCCAGCGCCTGGGCCGCCACGTGCTTCAACTGGTCGTAGGTGGACAGCATGTTCGCTTCCGTGACCGCGAAGCCGATGCTGACCGTTACCCGGACCAGGTGTTCCTTGTAGCGAATTTCCTTCTTCTCGACCGCCGAACGGATACGCTCGGCCAGGATGACCGCGCCATCCAGGTCGGTTTCCGGGGCCACGACCATGAATTCCTCGCCGCCGATGCGGCCCACGGTATCGACGGAGCGCACCGAATCCGACAGCGTCTGGGCCAGGCCGATCAGCACCTGGTCCCCGCCCGGCAGCAGATAACGGGTATTGATCTCCCGGAAGTGATCGGCGTCGATCAGGCCCAGGGCCAGCGGACTGGTGTAACGCCCCCGGCGGCGCTGCTCGGAGCGCACCAGGCGGTCCATCGCCCGCCGGTTGGGCACGCCGGTCAGGGGGTCGGTCAGGGCGAGCTTTTCCAGCATCGAGTTCTTTTGCTGCAACTGGCGATTGGCCTCTTCCAGCTCCCAGGTCCGCTGCTGCACCCGTGCTTCGAGTTGCTGGTTTAGCTCCCGAAGTTCATCGAGCAGCTGCTCGTGCGACCGCTGCAAGGCGAAGGTCTTGGCGGCGGTCTTGAGGATTTGCATTAGCTCGTTGGTGCGCCAGGGCTTGAAGAGATAGCGGTGAACCTGGCCGCAGTTGATGGCATCCACGGCGTCTTCGAGGCGGGCCAGGCCGGTCATCATCAGCCGCATGGTGTGCGGGGAGTGCTGACGCACCCATTCCAGCAGCTGGACGCCGGTCAGGCCGCCGGGCATCATCTGGTCGGCCAGAATGATGTCGATTTCCCGTTCGGAGATGATCCGCTGGGCTTCCTCGGCGGAAGCGGCGCTCAGGACTTCAAACTCCTTGGCGGCGACGGCGGCGAGGGTGCTGCGAATGTAGGGCTCGTCATCGACGACCAGCAGGGAGCATTTGTTCGCATCCACGAATGGCTCCCCCGGACCGCGAAAGGCGGAGTAGGAAAGGAGGCGATGGAGGCAGCACCGCCCGCAGTTCCCTACCGGGGGGAAAGGAACTGGAGGGCAGCATCCTCCTTCAAGGATACTGTCTGCCCCACGAAAAGCCAAGCCGCCGGGCGCGGTTTTCGCGCGCAACCTGCTGACGGAACGGGATTTCCCGATAATTCCGTCTTTTCAATAATAACTCTTGATATGGGTGTTACGCCCACTTACAATTAGGGCGCAACAAAGGGAGATACAAGGTCGGCCTGACGTGCGGCCGGTCATTCGAGGACGACAAGGCCACGTGCCTTGACTTGCACAAGGACGTGCTTCCCTGGCGATTTGGATGCCACGACACCTGACCAGACTGCGAAGCTAACTCGTAACTTCGCCGGGGACGGCCCAGCTCCCCAAAGTCACCGGCTCAGGCTGGTTGTGACCAGTGAGAAATCGCTGCCACCAGGATCGAATTTGGGAAGGACGGCCATGAAAGCTACACCACGCAAGCGCCGGACGGCGCCCGGAGAAACTGTTGTCATTACCCCGAACGCTACCTTTTCCTCGGACCTGCTGACCCCCGAAGAAGAACGCGAACTCCTCGCCAGCTTCTGGGACTGTAAGATCGAACTGGTCAAGGTCCTCATTCGGCACTTTCCGAAACTCCGTTCCCACAAGCCCCCGCTCGAACCGTGGCCGATGGCGCAGTTCATTCGCGACTACTGTGACGACGATGTGCGTCGGGTTTCCGCCGTGCGTCGGGTCCATGACCGCTACGTGCATTACAAGCATCGCTTAGCCTCGGCTAACATACGACTGGCGGCCCACGTCGCCAAGAGGTTCCGCCATCACGCCCTGGGCTACAGCGACCTGCTGCAAGAAGCCGTCTGCGGTTTGATGCAGGCCATCGACCGCTTTGACGTGAGCCACGGCACCCGGCTGGCGACCTACGCCACCTGGTGGATTCGGCAGACCTTGCAAATCGCTGTCGCCCGCCAGAGCCACCTGGTGAGCCTGTCGCCGCACCACTTGCAGGAACTCGGCCTGTTGCAGCAGGAGTCCGAGGCCCTGGCGCACGGCGGCAAGCACCTGCCCAGCCCGCAGGAACTGGCCTCCCGCACCGGCAGCAGCCTGGAACACCTGACCCACCTGCAAACCGCCACCCGCACCCCGGTATCGCTGAACGCCGTCCTCGACGACGACAGCGATTTCAAGCTCACCGAGGCGATGCCCGACAACGAGAGCCAGGTCGTCCGCGAGAACTCCGAGAAGCAGGAGGCCCTCGGCTTCCTGATGGAGAACCTGCGGCCCCGCGAACGCAAGGTGCTGGATCTGCGCTTCGGCCTGACCGGCCACGGCACCCACAGCCTGCGCCAGATCGGCCACCTGCTCCGCATCAGCAAGGAGCGCGTCCGCCAGATTCAGAACCGCGCCCTCGAAAAGCTCCGCGCCTCGGCGGAACGAGTCGGCTGGGAGCCGAACCTGCTGCTCGAGTAGACTTGCCTGCACGCGCGTAACCCAACGGCCCACGGGGACATTCCCGTGGGCCGTTTCAGTTGGTACTGGACAGGACTTGGCTTTCGGACGCTCGCTTGCACCGTGAGCGGTTCGGCTGACTCAGGCCGGGGCCTTCGACCGTCGTCTCATCAAGTTAATTCGCGGACGAGGAACCAACTGAAAACGATCAGGGTTACGAGGAGAACGGCCAAGCCGAGCCAAAGCAGCAGTTGGAGAGCAGTCCCGACGAGGCGAGCCTCCCTCGAACCGGCCGGCAGAAGCGGCTTGGCGATCACGCCGAGAACGGCTCCGTCGACGGCCCAATACCTTCCGTCGATCCCCCACACGAAAACAGCTGCATTGTAGCCCACGATGGCCCCCAAGAGGGCCAGGGGCCGGGCCCAGTTCAGTTCGGACCGAGGCCGGTCATCGGGTGGCGGGGCGGCTTGGTTCATCGGCTACCGGCCTACTTCTTGTTCAA
>JAEUIF010001075.1 GCA_016795185.1 Planctomycetia bacterium
TTTCGACCTGCTCTTTTACCAGGGGCTGTCGCAAGCCGAGGCGGCAGCACTGCTGAACGTTTCCGAACGGACGGTAAAGCGCCGCTGGCAGTCGGCCCGCTTGCAGCTGCACGATGCCCTGGGCGGCGAGTTCCCCGGTCCGTGCTGAACCGGCTGGAGTTACCATCCCACCATGCCGCCGCCCGACACGCGCGTGAATGACTTGTTGCTCCGCTGGGAAGAGCTGCGCGAACAGGGGCAACCGCAAAGCGCTGTGGAACTGTGCCGTTCGTGCCCGGAACTCCTGCCCGAACTGGAACGCAGAATTCGCGCCCTGGAAGCCTTCTCCGCCGCTCTACCCGATACCCGCCATAGTCTCGTGGTGGCGCGACCGCTGCCGCTCGCTGCCAGCCAGGAACTACAGCCGCTGCTGCACTCCCGGCTGCGCGGCGCGGGGTTGATCTTCCTCGGCGGCTGTCTGTGCAGCCTGGCCCTGACGGCGTTCGATGCCCAGCAGCGCGAAGGCATGGTCTGGTTCGACTGGCTGCTCTTCCTCGCGGCCCTCGTCGCCACGGGCGGCCTCGTGGGCTGGCTGCAATTGCGGCGCGAGTTGCCGGTGCCCGTGCTGCGCCGCGTGGAAGTGCTGCTGATCGCGGTTGCCATGCTGTCGATGGCCTGGGGACAGATTCGCTGGCTGCGTTCGGGCTGGCTGCTCGACATCGCCCAGGGCACGGCCGAGCGCAAGGTGATGCTGCTGGCCGGCGAGGGCCTGAGCCTTTACTGGTTCGCCCTGATCGTGCTCTACGGCACGTTCATGCCCACCACCTGGCGGCGCTGCGCGCTGCTGGTCGGCTCGATGGCATTGACGCCGATCCTGGTGACGGTCGGCATGGGCCTGACGGATGAGCGCCTGGGCCGCTATCTACTGCACGACTTCCTGCCGACCATGAGCGCCTGGCTGACAATGGCGGTGGCCATCGCGGTCTATGGCTCGCACAAGATCAGCGAGCTGCGCCGCGCGGCTTCCCAGCTGCGCAAGCTCGGTCAGTACGAACTGAAGCAACGTCTGGGCGCGGGCGGCATGGGTGAGGTCTACCTGGCCGAGCACCGGCTGCTGAAGCGTCCATGTGCGATCAAGCTGATCCAGCCGGAGCGCGCCGGCGATGTCCGCGCCATGCAGCGCTTCGAGCGTGAAGTCCAGGTGATGGCCACGCTGACGCACTGGAACACCGTCGAGATTTACGATTTCGGCCACGCCGAGGACGGCACCTTTTACTACGCGATGGAATACCTGCCCGGCTGGAACCTGGACGACCTGGTCGAACGGCACGGGCCGCTGTCGCCCGAGCGCGCCGTTCACATCCTCCGGCAAGCGTGCGCTGCCCTGCGCGAAGCCCACGCAGCGGGGTTGATTCACCGCGACATCAAGCCCAGCAACCTGATCCTCTGCGAGCGCGGCGGCGTGGCCGACGTGGTCAAGTTGCTCGACTTCGGCCTGGTGCAACTCGCCGCCGCGCCGCGGCCGACGAAATTGACCTGGGAAGGCGCGATCGTTGGCACGCCGGCTTACATGTCGCCCGAGCAGGCGGCGGGCAAGGAACTGGACCACCGCAGCGACATCTACAGCCTGGGCGCGACGGCGTATTTTCTGCTGACGGGCCAGCTGCCGTTCGACCGGCCGACGGCGGTCGAGTTGCTGGCCGCCCACATCGGGCAAACCGTGCCGCCGCTGACCCAGCATCGCCCCGACCTCCCCGCTGATCTGGAAGCCGTGATCCTGCGCTGCCTGGCGAAAGCACCCGCCGACCGCTACCCCGACGCCGCGGCCCTGGAAGCCGCCCTGGCTGCTTGTAGCTGCGCGGGCCAGTGGTCGTCGCAGCAAGCCGGTCAGTGGTGGCAGAACCAACCTCGGTCGGATGCCACCCTGAGCCTGGTTCCTTCGCCGCTCAGCGGCAACACGTCGCTGCACGAAGCCGATACGCTCAGTTCGTCCAGGGCCGATTGAGGGGCCAATTTATTCTCGTGCTAAACCGCAAGCGTGGGCCCACCCGCTCGCGGCATCTCGGACTGATATCAATTCCTGTCCCCTGTCCGTGGGGACGCTCGCTTTCCCTGCCGGGTGGACATTCGCGCGGCCGTGCGTTCGGCCCGCTTCACCCGACACATCGCAAGTCAAAAGCGAGCTGCACCGTGGCTATCGAGCTTCCCACTCCGCAATCCGGCGGGGTGGCACGTCCCTCGGTACTCTCAGGGCGTGCGAGTCGCCCCACTCGACCAGGCCGCTGGAACCGAAGCGGAGCAAACCCATCCGCTGATGGCCGGTGCCGCCGGTGCGTTCGTCCTCTACTTTGTTCTGGAGTCCGGCCGCTAGTCCTCGACTTCATTCCATCCGCGAATTCGGTTCGTAGTTCCGCCTTCCGGCGGCGAGCGACTCGACCGCCGGAAGGCGGAACTACGAACCAAGAACGAAAGGCAGAAAACTCATGGCCGAATTCGATCCGTCCCAACTTCGGGCCGCCCTGTCCCTGGTGGAAGCGCGGATCGAGGACGAACGCCAGGCACGCTACATCCCCGGCATCGTCGCCTTGGTGCTGCACGATCAGGAAACCGTCTGGCAACAGAGCTTCGGCCAAGCTGACGTAGCGAAGGGTACGCGACCTGCCGCCGATACGATCTTTCGCATTGGCTCGATCACCAAGATGTTCGCGGCCACCATGCTCATGCAGCTGCGCGACGCCGGCCGCCTGCAACTCGACGACCCGGTGGAAAAGCACCTGCCGGAGTTCAAGATTGCATCCGCGTTTCCGGACCCGCGGCCCGTGACCTTCCGCCAGCTGGCCGGACACATGGCTGGCATGCCGCGCGAAGGTCCGCTGAACCACTGGGCCACCGGCAACTTCCCGCCGCTGGAAACCATGCTGGCCAGCCTGAAGGACACTTCCCTGGTCTTCGCTCCCTGGACGAAGTTCAAGTACTCGAACCTGGGGACGGCCGTGCTCGGCGGCGCGCTGGGCCGCATTGCGGGACTGCCGTTCCGCGAGTATGTCACGCAGCACATCCTGAAGCCGCTGGGCATGCACAGCACCTACTTCGAGGTGCCGGAGGAAGCGAAAGCGCGGCTGGCGACCGGCTACGTCACGGCCCGGGAGCAAGCGATTGTCGCGCCCTATCCGGACATCGGCTCGATGGCCCCGGCGGGGCAACTGTATTCCACGGCCGTCGACCTCGCGAAGTTCACCATGTTGCAATTGCGGCCCGGCCCCAGCAGCGGGGCGCAGATTCTGGGCGGCACCAGCTTGCGAGAGATGTACACGGCGGTGTTCCTGAAACCGAACTGGGACGGAGCCACCGGCATCGGCTGGCACCTGCGGCGCCTGGTGGGCGAAACGGTCGTCGGCCACAGCGGCGGCATCTACGGCTTCTCCGCCGACCTGCGCTTCGTGCCGGACCTGAAGCTCGGCTTCGTGATCCTCAGCAACATCGGCAAGGGCGCGGACACCAACATCGAGGACGTTACCGATGCCGTCCTGGAAGCGCTGCTGCCCGTGGTCCGCCGGGTGCAGGCGCGCGGCCAGGCGTTGGACAACCTGGCAGCAGCGAAGGACTGGGCGAAATACCTGGGCCGGTACTACATTCCCGGAGTCGATTACGAGGTGGAAGTGCGCCTGGTGGGCGGCCGGCTGACCGGCATCTGGACGGGCTTGCCGGCCTCGGAGAACATGGCGCTGACGCCGCGCGGCAACCACCAGTTCCTGATCGAAGGCGGCACGGTCTACGACGGCGATACATTGGCCTTCGAGCTGGACCAACAAGGTAAATCCACGGCCCTGAACGTTGGCGGTTTCCAGCTGCGGGCACGCTGATGCGCCTACCCTTTGGTACGTTGCCGATCTCGACTTGCGGAAGCATTTCTCGGCACTGCCTGTGCGCCGAACTGCCGCTAGGGGCGGCTATCGCTGTCGTTCCAAGAGTGTCCGCAAGCGTTTCAGTTCTTGCTCGGCCTCGTCGGCGCGGCGTTTCTCGTCGTCGGCGCGGCGCTTCTCGTCGTCGGCGCGGCGTTTCTCGTCGTCGGCGCGGCGCTTCTCGTCGTCGGCGCGGCGCTTCTCCCGTTGCCAGCGATTGCGGAACTCGC
>JAEUIF010001080.1 GCA_016795185.1 Planctomycetia bacterium
GTATGCGTTCGGCCAACCCCATCTTGACCCGTAGTTTAAGCTCACGCCGTGGCAAACCTCTGTCCCTGTTGGGAGGCCCTCCATGGCGCGACCCCATCTTCGTGATGCTGGCAAAGAACGGCACTGGCGACAACTCCTGGCCCGCTGGCAACGTAGCGGCCTGAGCGTCCGCGACTTCTGTGTGCAAGCCGGTTGCTCCGAACCCTCCTTTTACTCCTGGCGGCGCGAGTTGCTGCGCCGTGACCGCACGACTTCCCCAGTTACGCCGCCCACCTTCGTGCCGGTGCAGGTCGTGGCCGAACCGCCTCGGCCCAGCGCTGCTCTCGAAGTCGTCCTACCCGGCGGCGTCCTGCTCCGCCTGCCGGCGGGCTGCGATGCCGTCTGGCTCGGCCAACTCCTCCGGCACCTGGAGCGGCCGTCATGCTGAGCTTGCCTCCGAGCGTCCGCGTCTGGCTGCACGTCCCGGCCGTCGATCTGCGCAAGAGCTTCGACGGTCTGGCGGCCCTGGTCCGCGACGGCCTGGCCGCCGACCCGCTGTCCGGCCACCTGTTCGTCTTCCGCAATAAGAGCGGCGACCGCCTCAAGGTGCTCTGCTGGGACCGCGACGGTCTGGTCATCTACTACAAACGGTTGGAGCAAGGCCGTTTCGTCTTTCCGCTCGCGGCCGATGGCGTCGGCGTCGAGGTGCGGGCCACCGATTTGCTGCTGATCCTGGCCGGCGTCGAACTGGAGCGCGTCCACCGGCAACGGCGCTACCAGCGGCCGGCGGCCTCGTGACCACGCATCGACAGCCGATCATATGTATGAAGATTCCCGCGTTGCGCCCCGGAACGCGGGAATTTTTTTTGCGCCCGCCGCGTCTAAGCCCTGATGGACGCGCACCCGACCCCGGCGGCCACCGCGCCGCTGCCCGACGATCCCACGCTGCTCCGGCAGATGATCCGCGAACTGCTGGCGGCGCTGCAGGACGCGCGCCGTGACAACGACCACTTGCGCGGCCGCCTCGATCAACTCTTACGCCGCCTCTACGGTCCGCGCGCCGAGCGCTTCGACCCGAATCAGCCCTGGCTCTTCCCCGAACTGGCCGCGCCGCCGGTTGCTGACACCCCGGTGTCACCGCCGCCGTCCCCGGAGGCGGCGCCCGCGCCGCGCCCCACGCCGCACGGCCGCCGCCGCTTGCCGGAACACCTGCGCCGCGAGGTCCGCCGCTACGAACTGACCGAGGCCGAGCGCGCCTGCCCCGGCTGCGGCCAGTGCCGCGCCGCGATCGGCCACGAGTCCAGCGAGCAACTCGACTGGGTGCCGGCCTCCTTGTTCGTCGTCGAGCACCAGCGTGTGCAGTACGCTTGCCGGCACTGCCAGGAACACGTCGTCACCGCCCCCAAGCCGCCGCCACCGCTCGACAAGGGACTGCCGGGGCCAGGCTTGCTGGCGCAAGTCATCACCAGCAAGTATGCCGACCACCTGCCGCTGCACCGCCAGGAACGCATCCTGGAACGGCACGGCGTCACGCTCGACCGTTCGACCCTGTGCGGCTGGATGGCGGCCTGTGCCGAACTCTTAACACCCGTGTATACGTTGATGAT